>JANMCG010000038.1:0-28107 GCA_031361075.1 Novosphingobium sp.
GAACTCGGGCGTCTCGCGCAGCCCGTAGCGAACCCCCTCAATGCGCGCGAGATTCGACGAGGCTTCGGACGGCGCGATGATGTAATAGGTCGGCATCGCATACTTGGTGTGCGGCAGGCTGATCTCGACGATTTCCGCGCCTGCATCCTTGAGCCAGGCGATGCCCTGCTCCCACGATGCCGCAACATCGGCGTCCATCCCGTCCATCCGGTATTCGCGCGGCACGCCGACCTTCTTGCCGGTGAGGTCGCCCGAGAGCCCGGCTTCCCACTGCGGCACCGGCAGATCGAGGCTGGTCGCATCCTTGGGATCGAACCCGGCCATGGCTTCGAGCATGATCGCACAGTCACGCACATCGCGCGCCATCGGTCCGGCCTGATCGAGGCTGGAGGCAAAGGCCACAATGCCCCAGCGGCTGCAGCGGCCATAGGTGGGCTTGATTCCGCAAATGCCGGTGAAGGCCGCAGGTTGCCGGATCGAGCCGCCAGTATCGGTGCCGGTGGCTGCCGGGGCGAGCCGCGCGGAAACCGCCGTCGATGAGCCGCCCGAAGAACCGCCCGGTGCGAGCGCGGCATTGCCGCCATCCTTGCGCCGCCACGGCGAAATCACATTGCCGAAATAGCTCGTCTCGTTCGACGAACCCATCGCGAACTGATCGAGGTTGAGCTTGCCCAGCATCCCCGCGCCGGCATCCCACAGCTTTTGCGAAACGGTGCTTTCGTATTCGGGCACGAACCCTTCGAGCATATGGCTCGCCGCGGTAGTCTGCACGCCTTTGGTGGCGAACAGGTCTTTCATGCCGATCGGGACCCCGCCCATCAGCCCGAGTGCTTCGCCCTTGGCGCGGCGCGCGTCCGTGGCTTTGGCTGCTGCAAGCGCCAGTTCGGGGGTGGTCACGATGAACGCGTTAAGCGCGCCTGCCGCGGCAACGTTGGCGTTGAACGCCGCGGCCACTTCGAGCGCGGAGAACGTCCCCGCAGCCACTCCGTCGCGGATCGCCGCGATCCCCAGATCGGTCAAACCGGTCACTATTCGATCACCTTGGGCACGCCGTAAAACCCGTCCATTGCGGCAGGTGCATTGGCCAGCACTGCTGCTTGCTTGCCCCCGCCGGTCAGCGGATCGGGATCGATCGCATCGGCGCGCAGCCGCAAGTGATTTTCGATCACCGCGGTCATCGGCTGAACTCCGCTGACGTCGACCTCGCCCAGCTGCTCGACCCAGGCGAGGATCCCGTTAAGTTCGGGAACCATCGCCGCGAGTTCCGCCTCGCTCACCTTGATGCGGGCCAGCGCGGCGATTTTGGCCACGGTGGCGGTATCAACCGACATTGCCTTTGGTCACCTTGTCTTCAAAAGTTACAGCGTCAGGGTTACGGCTTGCCTGGCTGGCCAGCCGGAGCTTCGCCCGCAGGTCCGCCAGCAGGTCCGCCAGCACCGGGACCACCTGGCCCGCCAGCGCCCGGCATCATGGCTTGCGCTTGAGAAATACGCCGCTCCACCTCTTCGCGCGACATGATTCCGGTCACTTCCATGTCAAAAGTGAGGTCGCTGTTAGCGGGCAGTTCGACCTCGCCCGTTTGCGGATTGCGCTTTTCTTCGGCACCATATGCTTTCGCAGCGGGGATTTTCAGAGTGTACTTGCCGCCGGTCTGCATTTTGGCCAGGCCTTCCGAGAACCCGGGAACAACCCCGTTCATTTGCAGCGGAGCGCCATCGGGGAAGATGCCGGGAATCGGAATGATCGGCTGATCGGGCGATTTGTCGAAAACCTTGCCGCTAGCCAGCCGGCCGACATATTTGACGAACACGATGTCCTTGGACATCGGCTTGGGTCCGCTGCCGGCCTTGATGGTGATAACTTCCACGCTCGGCGGCAGGCTGAACCATACCAGCGCGCCCGCGCACAGTGCCACGAACAGCACCCCCAGCCACAATTTGGTCAACACGCCTTGGCCGACGGGCTGCAACGGTACGCGGGTAATCTCGGTCATGGGTATCCCTGTCTGGTCATGCGATGCGTCTGGTCATGCGATGCGTCTGGTCTGCGATGCGTCTGCTTATGCGCGGCTTACGGTCATTCGATGCGCCCAATACGCGAAAGGGCGCGGCTTTAACCGCGCCCTCATGGCCTAACACGCGCCGCCGTTCAAGCGGCCATGCGGCGGTTACTTGATCCCGTCGCGTTCCATCCGCTTACGGTCCATCTTGCGTGCCCGGCGGACCGCAGCAGCCTTTTCACGGGCGCGCTTTTCCGACGGCTTTTCAAAGTGACGGCGCAGTTTCATCTCGCGATAGACGCCTTCGCGCTGCAGCTTTTTCTTAAGCGCGCGCAGGGCCTGCTCGACATTGTTGTCGCGGACGAGAATTTGCATAAACCGAACTACCTCACATGCAAAAAGACGAGAACCCCGCAGCGGTGAGTGCGGGGGAGCACCTTTTAATCCAAAAACGTCAAACGCACCCGAATCCAAGCGGAACGGGTCGAACCGGCGGGCGGCTAGCACTGAGTCGCCCCCGTGGCAAGCCTGACCACGCCAAACCGGCGGCAAAATCGTCGCACGCAAGCCGTACTTGCTGGACCCGCGCGGCTGACCTAATGCGCCACTATGAACCCGCCAAGCTTTATTGCCGCATCGCTGTACGTCGCCGGGGGTGGTGCGCTGGGGGCGTGGCTGCGTTACGTTGCCGGGTTGAGCCTGAGCACCAGCACCGCCAGCGCAGCCGCCAGCCCCTTTCCGCGCGCCACGCTCAGCGTCAACGTGCTGGGCAGTCTGGCGATGGGGCTGCTGGCCGGCTGGCTGGCACGGCATGGCAGCGCCGCAGAGGCATGGCGGCTGCTGCTCGGGGTCGGGCTGCTGGGCGGTTTCACCACATTCTCGGCGTTCAGCCTGGACCTGGCCTTGATGATCGAGCGCGGCGCGCTGCTCGGTGCATTTGCCTACGCCGCGCTGTCGGTGCTGGCCGGTGTCGCGGCGCTGTTTTTGGGCCTCGCGCTGATGCGGGCCGCAACATGAGCGAGGTGGTCCGCCAGTTCACCGTTGGCCCCGACGACGAAGGCGTGCGGCTCGACCGGTGGTTCAAGCGCAACCTGCCGGACATCGGCTTTGCCACAATCAGCCGCTGGGCGCGCACCGGGCAAATCCGGGTTGATGGCAAACGCGCTGATCCGGCTGACCGGCTGGTGGCGGGCCAGGTGCTGCGGGTGCCGCCGGGTGGCGATGCTCCTGCGATCAAAGGGCAACGCGAACGCAAGCCGCTTACCCCCGAACAGCGCGAACTGGCGCTCGACATGGTGATCCGCACCACCCCCAGCGCTTATGTGCTGAACAAGCCACCGGGGCTCGCGACGCAAGGCGGCAGCGGCACGTTCGAGCATGTCGATGGGCTGCTCGATGCGCTGGCGCAGGAAAGCGATCCACGCCCGCGGCTGGTGCACCGGCTCGACAAGGATACGTCGGGCGTGCTGCTGATCGCACGCACTCCGGGCAGCGCGGCGGCGTTTTCCAAGCATTTTTCGGGCCGCTCGGCGCGCAAGATCTACTGGGCGCTGGTGATCGGCGTGCCAACCATTGAGGACGGGCTGATCGAACTGCCGCTTGGCAAACAGCCGGGCAGCGGCGGCGAAAATTTGATGGTCGACCAAAGCGAGCACGGCCAAAGCGCGCGCACCCGCTACCGCGTGATCGATCACGCCGGCAACCGCGCCTCGTGGGTGGAATTGCAGCCGCTGACCGGGCGCACTCACCAGTTGCGTGTCCACATGGCGGCGATCGGACACCCGATTGTCGGCGACGGCAAGTACGGCGGCCCCGATGCGTTTCTGGCCGGGACAATCAGCCGCAAGATGCATTTGCACGCGCGGCGACTGGTAATCCCTGCGCCCGGCGGCGACACGATCGACGTAACCGCTGACCTGCCCGATCATTTCGCCGCGAGCATGACCGGCCTTGGCTTTGACGAAACCGACGGCGCGATCGTACTTGGCCCGCCGCCTGCACCGAGCAAAGAGGTAAAAAAGGCCGAGGCCAAGGCGCATGCCAAGCAGTACCGCAAGGAACGCCGAGGTGAGCGCCGCTCGCGCAGCAACACGGCTGTGCCGTTGCGCGCTGCTGGCACGCGCAGCAAGCCCGGCGCGCCCGAGCGCCCGGTCAAGAGCCGCGGGCCGACCAAGGGCAAGGGCTCGCCCAAACCGGTCAAGCGCTGATGCACCCCAACCCGGCCTTTCGGCATGGCGCGCGGGCAGAGGTGGGGCGGACGCTGCTTGAAACGCTGATCGAGGAAGTCGGATTCGGGATGGTCTTTGCGCAGACCCCCGATGGCCCGCGTGTGGCGCACGTCCCGCTGCTCTTGACCAAAGACGGTGCCATTCAATTTCACCTCGCGCGCGGCAATGCGCTGACCCGGCATCTTGACGGCCTGACCGTTCTGACGGTGGTCAACGGTCCTGATGGCTATGTCAGCCCGCGCTGGTATGCCGATCCTGAGCAGGTGCCGACCTGGAATTATGTTGCGGTCGAACTCGAAGGCCGGGTTCGCCGGCTCGGAGCCGACGAACTGCTGGCGCAGATTACCGCGCTGTCGGATCACCACGAGACGCGCATCGCCGCCGGCCAGCCGTGGACGATGGATAAATTGCCCGAAGCCAAGTCGCGCGCGATGCAGGCGGCGATTGTCGGGTTCGAGCTCGAGGTCAAAGTCTGGCGCGAGACGCTCAAGCTGAGCCAGAACAAGAGCGAGCCCGAACGCGCACGGGTCGCTGCGGGGCTGGACAGCCAGGGCGCTGCTGCAATTGCCACGCTGATGCGGACGCTGGGGCAATGACCGTGCGGCTCGCGCTGTTCGATTGCGACGGCACGCTGGTCGATGGTCAGGCCGGGGTGTGCAATGCGATGGAAGCGGCATTTGCCGATGCCGGCTTGCCCGCGCCCGATCGGCACCAGGTGCGCCGGATCGTCGGGTTAAGCTTGCCACAAGCGATCCGCCGCCTGCTCCCCGGCAGTACCGAGCAGCAAATAGCCGCAATCGACGCGGCTTATCGCGTCCGGTTCCGCGCCGCGCGAGAGGCGGGCAGCCTGGCCGAGCCGCTGTACGCCGGGATTGCCGAGCTGATTGCCGCGCTGTCGGCTGCTGGCTGGGCGTTGGGAGTGGCGACCGGCAAAAGCCAGCGCGGGCTGGAGCATTGCCTGGCGGTGCACGGGCTGACGCACTATTTCGATACGCTGCAAACCGCTGATCACCACCCGTCCAAGCCGCATCCTGCAATGATCGCGGCAGCGCTTGCTGAAACCGGCGCGGCAGCGGCACTGACCGTGATGATCGGCGATACCGTGTTCGATATGGCAATGGCGCAGGCTGCTGGCGTGCGGGCGCTGGGGGTCGATTGGGGTTACCATGCAAGCGAAGAATTACGCGCAGCCGGAGCGGCCGATGTGGCCGCTGACCCGGCCCATCTAAGGGATCTGATCGGATGAACAACGAAGACCTGGCCAAACAGCGCTTTCTGATGCTGAACATGGTCCGTTTGATGAGCACCGCGCTGTTGATTGTCGGGTTGCTGATCGTGGCGGGCAAGATCGATATGCCGCGCCCCGCCGGGGCCGCCTTTGCCATTTTCGGTTTGCTTGAGCTCGTTTTGTTGCCGCGATTTCTGGCGCGCAAATGGAAATCGCCCGACGCATGAAACGGTTCTGGAGCGCGGCCAGCACCGTCGCGGTGCCAGCCGGATGGCAAGTCCTGCTTGACGCCCGCCCGGTCAAAACACAGGGCGGCAGCGCGCAAATCGTTCGCTCGCCTGCATTGGCCGAAGCGCTGGCGGCCGAGTGGGCGGCACAGGGTCCGACCGTCAATCCCGATACGCTGCCGCTGCGCGATCTGGCCGATCTGGCGATTGATGTGATTGCCGCCGACCGCGCGGGGGCAATTACGGCGCTGCTGCGGTACGCCGACACCGATACGCTATGTTACCGCGCCGAGCCCGGGGAACCGTTGCACGCGCGGCAGCTGGCACTGTGGGAGCCGCTGTTACGCGCCGCCGAAGTTCGCTGGGATATCGAATTCGAGCGGATCAGCGGGGTGATCCATCGTCCGCAAAGCCCCGCAACCCTGGCGCGGATCGAGCGCGTGCTGGCGGTGCATGATGACTTTACCCTGGCGGCGCTGACCACGTTGAGCGCGCTGGCCGCATCGCTGGTGATCGCGCTCGCCGCGCTTGATCCGGGCGCCGATCCAGCGCTGCTATGGCAAGCCGCCGAGCTGGAAGAAGACTGGCAGGCCGACCTATGGGGCAGCGATGCCGAAGCGGCCGAGCGGCGCGCGCGGCGGCTGGCATCGTTCAGTGCGTCACAGCGGTTTGCGCAGTTGGCGCGCGCTTAAAACTTCGCGCGTTCGTATCTGACCCCCGGCCCCGTTGGTCCTGAGCTGGTCAAAGGATAGTCGATTGGATTGGGCCGACGCCCGCAGTCTTATCGCCAAGTGGTGCTATACGAAGCGTAGCACCAAATGGGGCTCGAGGGCCGATCCAGACAAAGCGAACCCTGCTTCAGCCAGCGACCCACGCCGCGACTTGGCCAGCAATATCGTTGGCAGCGCGGTTCAGCGCCGGACCGACAAATTCGGGCTTGGCCATCACGCCGGGCACAATGCTTTCAAAGCGCTTGGTCGTGACCATCCCGGTTGGGCCACTGCGGATCGCCTCATAACGCACCACTACCGAACTGGTGCGCGCATCATAGCCCAGATCGATCAACCGGCCGGCAATGCGCACCCCGACGTTGGCGACCGCTTGCGAATCTTCGAGCACCAGCACGTTGGTTTTGCCGCGCAGAGTTTCGGCCAGCAACGCGCGGAACAGCCGGGCTGGCCGCTCGACCCAGGCTGCGTTCTGGACGTATGCCACATTGGTATCGTCGATTTGGACCGGCACGCGGACCGTGGCCAGCCGCTGATCGGTCTCGGGCTCCATCACCATGATCGCCGTGCGCGGATCGCCGCTGGTCACCGCGCCAGCAGGCACCGGATTTGCGGCATTCATCGCAAACAGCGTCGGCGGCACCTTGCCGCCCAACCCCAGACAGCCTGGCAACGCCAGCGTCAGCGCGAATGCCAGCAGCACTCGCGGCTTGGAGAACGTGCGCAAAGTTCGCATCGCAGAAATCCCTGTCTGAGCCCGAAATGGCGTGGCCGAAGTGGTCATGGTTTGTAGTCGGGCAATTGCTGCCCGCCGAGCAGGCCCTTGACGCCCTGATCGTTGAGCTTTTCGGTCGCCCCGCGCAGCGCTTTGGTGCTGGCCCGCAGATCGCGGATGGCGGCCTCGGCTTCTGGCAAGGTCTGCGCGCTTAACCGCTGCGCGCCGGGGCGCAGATCGCCAAGCAGACCATCAAGCTGCGCCGAGGCGTGGTTGATGGTTTTAAGTGACTGGCTGGCCTGGCCGACCAGTGGCTTGACATCGTCATTCATCATCCGCTCTGCCGAACCGGCTGCGGTCTGGAAACTGGCCAGCGCGCCGCGCGCCTCAACCAGTGTCCCCTGCAGTTCCTGCATCGTGCGCCGCATTTCGGGGGAGGCATCGGCCAACCCGTTGCTCAACCGGTCGGTATTGGCCAGAATGTTCTGGATCGAGGCCTGGTTTTTGTCGGACACCAGCGCCGTCATCCGCTCGGTCAACGTCGCCAGCCGCTCAAGCAGCACCGGCGCGCTGTTAAGCAGTTCGCCCAGGCCGCCGCGCTTGGTCGGGATTACCGGCACCCCTTCGGGGCAAGCGGCGCGGCGGTTTTCGGTCCCGCAGGCAATCAGCGGTGCGTCTTTGCTTGCGCCTTCAAGCTGGATATTCGAAACTCCGGTAAAGCTGCCTTGCATCGTTGCGGTGGTGCCGACCCGGATCGCCACGTCCTCGTCGACCGAAATGCGGACCCGTACGAAGCTGGGATCCTTTTCCCACAATTCGATCTTCTGGACCTGTCCCACCGGAACCCCGGAAAACGTCACTGACGATCCTTTGGCCAAGCCATCGACCGATTGTTTGAAGAAGATGTCGAACTCGTGCCGTTCGCCCTGGCCCAGCCGCGCCATCCACACGATCGCCACGGCGAGCAGCGCCAGCAATGCCAGCGTTACGATCCCCACCCACACGTGATTGGCTCTGGTCTCCATCGGCCTTCTATGCCCCTGCTTGCTTGATTTTGTCCACGGCTTTGGCCTTGGCGCGGCGCTGTGCCGCCTGAGCAGCGCGTCCGCGCGGCCCGTTGAAATATTCCTGGATCCACGGGTGGTCGAGCGCCAGCAGTTCAGGAATGGTCCCGACCGCAATTACGTGCTTGTCCGCCAGCACCGCCACGCGGTCACAGATCTCGTACAGCGTATCAAGATCGTGCGTGATCAGAAACACCGTGTGGCCCAGCGTTTCCTGCAATTCCCGGGTCAGTTCATCGAACGCCGCCGCGCCGATCGGATCGAGCCCGGCGGTTGGCTCGTCTAGAAACAGCAGTTCGGGATCGAGCGCCAGCGCGCGGGCAAGGCCCGCGCGTTTGCGCATCCCGCCCGACAGTTCGGACGGATATTTGTCCGCCGCTTCTTCGGGCAGGCCCGACAGCTTGATCTTGTACAGCGCGATCTCGCGGCGCAACGCGTCGCCGATCTCGGGGTGAAATTCCTTAAGCGGCACCTCGATATTTTCGGCCACGGTCAGCGTGGAAAACAGCGCGCCGCCCTGAAACAATACCCCCCAGCGGCTGCGCACATCGATATCGTCAGGATCGCGTTCTTCGGCAACTTCACCGCCAAGCACCTGAATCGTGCCCGCCAGCGGTTGTTGCAGCCCGATGATCGAGCGCAGCAGCACCGACTTGCCAGTGCCCGATCCGCCGACCACTCCCAAAATTTCGCCGCGCCGGACCACCAGATCGAGGTCTTCGTGAATGACGTTGGGCCCGAAGCTGTTTTTCAGCCCCTCGATCACGATCGCCGGTTCGGCCGGTTGCTGGGCGGTTTTGCCGGGCGCGGTCATCCCCAGCCCACTTTGGTGAAGAACACCGCAAAAAAGGCATCGAGCACGATCACCGCGAAAATAGCCTGGACCACAGCAATCGTCGTCTTGGACCCGACATCTTCCGAATTGCCCGATACCTGCATCCCTTGATAGCACCCCGCCAGCGCGACGATCAGCCCGAACATCGGCGCCTTGATCAGCCCCACCCAGATATCGTACAGCGGAACCACTTCCTGAATTCGCGCCAGGAATGAAAAGAACGGGATGCCGAGCGCGAACATCGCGATGAATGCGCCGCCAATAATCGACAGTACGGCCGCATAAAATCCCAGCAGCGGCATGATCAGCAGCGCCGCCAACATCCGCCGCACCACCAGCGCTACCCTCGGCGAGACGCCGATGGTGCGCATCGCGTCGATTTCCTCGGTCAGCTTCATCGTGCCGATCTGTGCGGCAAACGCCGAACCCGAGCGGCCCGCGAACATGATTGCCGTCATCAGGATGCCAAGCTCGCGCATCGATAGCCGCCCGGTCAGGTTGACCGTATAAATTTCCGCGCCGAACTGGCGCAGCTGCACCGCGCCTTGCTGCGCGATCACGATCCCGATCAAAAAGCTCATCAACCCGACGATTGGCAGCGCGCCAACCCCGCTAAGCTCAAGCTGGCGGATCAGCGCAGTCCAGCGAAACCGCGAGGGATGCCGCACCAGCACCCCGATCGCCAGCACCAGCGCGCCCAGAAAGCTCAGCAAATTGGTCACGCCGTTGGCATAACCGGTGACGAAATCGCCCAGCCGATCGGCAATCCGGCCCCCCAGATTGAGCTCTGCGTCCTGCGGCGGAGCTTCGGCCAGCGCCGGCTCGATCAAGCTTTCGTTGATGTGATCGCCGCGCACCGCCGCGATCAGCCGCATCGCCTCGTCGCTGCCGCCGACGATCTTGGCCTCGCGCTCCTTGGCGATCCGCACCACAGTCCACGCGCCAACCGTATCGAACGCGCCGACTTGCGACAAATCAATCGCTTCGATCTGGCCTTCCAGCTTGCGCAGCCGGGCATCGATCCGCCCGACTGACGACACGCACAGCGGTCCGCTCAGCGCGATGCTGACGGCCCCATCAGCCCCGGTTTGTGCAGTAAAGTCAGCCCATTCACGCATCGGCTGGCTGTGTGCGGGAAAAATGTGGCGGCGGCAAGTCGGCTGGCAATCGGCTGTTCGCTTGCATGGCCTGACCCGCGCTGGCAAAGGCCGCAGCGATGACTGACACTTCCCCCGGCACCGGCACCCAATCCGCCCTCGACAAAACCTTTGACCCCGCTGCGATCGAAGCCAAGTGGTACGCGCACTG
Source organism: Novosphingobium sp. (assembly GCA_031361075.1). Classification (GTDB taxonomy): domain Bacteria; phylum Pseudomonadota; class Alphaproteobacteria; order Sphingomonadales; family Sphingomonadaceae; genus Novosphingobium. The sequence continues at coordinate 10,333 of JANMCG010000038.1, forward strand.
GGAAGCCAACGGCCTGTTCCGGCCCCATCGCCCCGCTGCCGAGCCGTTCACCATCGTTAACCCGCCGCCCAACGTGACTGGCAGCCTGCACATCGGCCATGCGCTCGACAACACATTGCAAGACGTGGTGGTGCGGTACGAGCGGCTGCGCGGCAAGGATGCGCTGTGGGTGGTCGGCACCGACCACGCCGGGATCGCGACGCAAATGGTGGTCGAGCGGCAGCTGGAGGCCGCGCAGGACAAGCGCGCCAATTATACCCGCGAAGACTTCATCGCCAAAGTGTGGGACTGGAAAGCGGAAAGCGGCGGCACCATCACCCGCCAGCTGCGCCGGCTCGGCTGTTCGATGGACTGGTCACGCGAGCAGTTCACGATGGACCCGCACTTCACCAAAGCGGTGGTCAAAGTGTTCGTCGATCTTCACCGCGAGGGGCTGATTTACCGCGACAAACGGCTGGTCAACTGGGATCCCAAGTTCAAAACCGCGATCTCCGACCTCGAGGTTGAAACCCGCGAGGTTCAGGGCCAGATGTGGCACTTCAAGTATCCGCTCGCCGATGGTCAGACATACCGGTATGTCGAACGCGACGCCGAAGGCGCAGTCGTGCTTGACGAGCAACGCGACTATATCGCGATTGCCACCACCCGGCCCGAAACGATGTTGGGCGACGGCGCGGTGGCGGTGCATCCGGGGGATGCGCGCTATAGCGCGATCGTCGGCTTGCTGTGCGAAATTCCGGTCGGCCCCAAGGCGCAGCGTCGCCGCATCCCGATCATCACCGACAGCTATCCCGATCCGGCGTTCGGCTCGGGCGCGGTCAAGATCACCGGCGCTCACGATCAGAACGATTACGGCGTGGCGCAGCGCAACGGCATTCCGCTGTACCGGCTGATGGACGAAGCAGCGCGGATGCGCACCGACGGCAGTGATTACGAAAGTTCGGCCGCGCGCGCTGGCCAACTGGCTGCGGGCGCCACTGGCAGCTCGGCAGAAATCGATGAAATCAACCTGGTTCCCCCGGCCTATCGCGGGCTTGACCGCTACGCCGCGCGCAAGCTGGTGGTCGCAGATATCGACGCCGAAGGGCTGATGCTCGGGGTGGAAGACAAAGTCATCATGCAGCCGTTCGGGGATCGCTCGGGGGTGGTGATCGAGCCGATGCTGACCGACCAGTGGTACGTCAACGCCGCCGAGCTGGCCAAAGCGCCGATTGCCGCAGTACGTTCAGGCGCGATCGAGATCGTCCCGAAGACATGGGAAAAAACGTGGTTCAACTGGATGGAAAACATCCAGCCGTGGTGCGTCTCGCGCCAGCTGTGGTGGGGCCACCGGATCCCGGCTTGGTACGCGCCCGATGGTGCGATCTATGTCGCCGAAGATGAAGCCGCAGCGCAGGCCAAGGCCGGTCCCGATGTGACGCTGACCCGCGACGAGGACGTGCTTGACACCTGGTTCTCCTCCGCGCTGTGGCCGTTTGCCACGCTGGGCTGGCCGGAAGCACAATCCTCCCCATCGACTTGCGATGGGGAGGTGGATCGCCTGCAGGGCGAGACGGAGGGGTCTCGACCTCGCCGCATTACCCCTCCGTCAGTCGCTAAAGCGACTGCCACCACCCCATCGCAAGTCGATGGGGAGGATCAATCGCTCCTCGCCAAACATTACCCCAACGACCTGCTGATCTCGGGCTTCGACATCCTGTTCTTCTGGTGCGCGCGGATGGCGATGCAGGGGATGCACTTTAATGCGGGCCAAGTGCCGTGGAAGCGGCTGTATCTGCACGGGCTCGTCCGCGCGGCAGACGGCCAGAAGATGTCCAAGAGCAAAGGCAACGTGGTCGATCCGCTGCTGCTGATCGACCAGTACGGCGCCGATGCGCTGCGGTTCTTCATGGCCTCGATGGAAAGCCAGGGCCGCGACGTCAAAATGGACGAGCGCCGGGTCGAAGGCTACCGCAATTTCGCAACGAAACTGTGGAATGCCGCGCGGTTCTGCCAGTCGAACGGAATAGCAGCATCAAGTGACCTAAACGCACCGAACGCCACCTCAGCGGTGAATAAGTGGATCATCGGGGAAGTGAGCGAGACCCTCGCCGCGCTCGATTCCGCGATGGCCGAACTGCGTTTCGACGCGGCTGCGAACATCATCTACCACTTCGTCTGGGACCAGTTCTGCGACTGGTACATCGAACTGATCAAGGGTTCGTTTGACGACGAGACCAAGGTGGTCGCCGGCTGGGTGCTCGACCAGATTCTGGTGATGCTTCACCCGTTCATGCCGTTTGTCACCGAGGAACTGTGGAGCAAGCTGGGCGACCGCGCGCACTATCCGCTTATCACCGCGAAGTGGCCTAAGCCTGGGGTTGGGGTCGATACCGAGGCGAAGGCTGAGGTGGAGTGGGTAATTGCGCTGGTTGGCAATTTGCGCACAGCCAAGAATGAACTCGGGATCGCGCCGGGCGCAAAGCTGGATGCCTATCTGCCTGAACCGAGCGAGGCTACGCGCGGGATCATCGAACGCAATGGCGGCGCGGTCGAACGGCTTGCGCGGCTTAACGGAATTCGCTTCGAACCTGCGCCCGCTGGCGCGGCGATGCAGATTGGTGCGGGCGATGCGAATGTGGTGATCCCACTCGAAGGCGTGATCGATATCGCGGCCGAAAAGGTCCGCCTGACCAAAGCGCTCGAAGCCTCCACCAAGGAAGCCAGGTCGCTCGACGGCCGCTTGTCCAATCCGGCCTTCGTCGAGAAGGCCAAGCCCGAAGCGGTGGAAAAGGCGCGGGCCGATCATGCGCTGCATGCGGCTGAGGCGACACGGCTGGCGGCGGCCTTGGCGCGGTTGGGGTAGCCGGCGCTATATGTCCAAAACTATCGTCGCCCCGGACTTGGTCCGGGGCTTGGCTGCCTGTTCGGCGTTTCCGGGTAGCGAAGGTTAGCGACGAAAAGCCAAGACCCGGCTCGAGCCCAGGGCGAGGAATGTGCGTTGTCGTGGGGACTGTCCTACTCCCGCCAAATCTGCGACAGAGCGCGCGCCATGCCGCTTTGCACCGCCTTTTCCCTGCCCCACGCTAAACCGTTGCGGACCGCGATCGTTTTTTCCATTAAGACAGTGGTCCAAGCGGTCCAAGCCGAGTGGCCGGCATGGCGCTAACTCTCGCCACCATCGCTCAGTCCTCTGGCCCCGGTCACCCCGAGATCTTCGCCTCGCTTCAGGGCGAAGGACGCTCGGCCGGACTGCAGTGCACGTTCGTGCGGCTGTCGCGGTGCAACCTTGCCTGCACCTGGTGCGACACGGCTTACACCTGGCACTTCGAAGGCGACGAGCGCCCGCACCGCGACGCGGTGACCTTTGATCGCACGGCCAATCAGGTGGTGTTGAGCGAAGCCGAAGTCGCTGCGCGGATCATGGCGCTGGGCGGCAACCGGCTGGTGATCACCGGCGGCGAGCCGCTGCTGCAGGGCGCGCAATTGGCGCGGATGGTGGCGCTGCTCAGTGGCCACCGGACCGAAATCGAAACCAACGGCACAGTCGCGCCGCACGATGCGCTCGATCCGCTGGTGGCGCAATACAACGTCAGCCCGAAGCTCAAACATTCGGGCAATGTCGCTGAAATTGCTTTGCTTTCGGACCAGCTCTCTGCTTGGGCAAACGAACCTAAAGCGCAGTTCAAGTTTGTAATTTCAGCCCCCGATGACTTGCCCGAGGTGCTGGCTTTGCAAGCCGCGCATGCCATTCCGGCAGCGCGCATCCAGCTGATGCCCGAAGGCACCACCAGCGCCGCGATCAGCGCGCGCTCGGCGTGGCTCGAGCCCTTGGCGCTTGACCACGGGCTTGGCTTCAGCGACCGGCTGCATATCCATTTGTATGGCGACACCCGGGGCACATGACCGATCAGACCTTGCTTGCCGACACCTCGGCCCCGCCCCTCTCCGCGCCTGGCCGCGGCGACCTGACGCAAGGACCGCTGCTTAAAACGCTCGCGCTGTTTTCGCTGCCGGTGCTGCTGGGCAATGTGCTGCAAAGCCTGAACGGATCGATCAACACGGTGTGGATCGGACGGCTGCTGGGCGAAGAAGCGCTGGCCGCGACCTCAAGCTCGAACATCGTCATGTTCCTGGTGTTCGCCGCGATCTTCGGGATCAGCATGGCAACCACGGTCAGCGTCGGGCGACATTACGGCGCGCGCGATCTGGCAGCCATGCGGCGCAGCTTTGGTGCCGGACTGGGGCTGTGCCTGATGTTATCGGCGCTGATCGCGCTGGCCGGGTGGATCTTCGCGCCCGCTTTGCTCGATCTGCTTAACCTGCCCGGCAGCTCGCGCGGATTCGCACTCGATTATCTGCGGGTGATCTTTTTGGTCCTGCCCGGAATGACGCTGACCATTCTGGTCTCGAGCGCGCTGCGCGGCTGCGGCGATTCAAAAACCCCGCTGTATTTTCAGATCCTTGCGGTGGTGCTCGATATCGGGCTCAACCCACTGTTCATCGCCGGGATCGGACCGTTCCCCAAGCTTGGCATTGTCGGTGCCGCGGTCGCCACCGCGATCGCCACACTGACCGGGTTGGCCGGACTGCTGGGATGGATCTATTGGCGCGATTTGCCGATCCGCCTGAAAGGGCGCGAATTGGCGCAGCTGTGGCCAGCCCGCAGCGAGCTTTCGTATCTGATCACCAAAGGCGTGCCGATGGGTTTCCAGATGCTGGTCATTTCAGGCGCGGGGGTGATCATGATCGGGCTGATCAACCAGGAAGGCATCGATTACGCCGCCGGCTATGGCGCGCTGTTGCAGCTGTGGAATTATATCCAGATGCCCGGCCTGGCAATCAGCGCGGCGGTCAGCGCGATGGTGGCGCAGCATATTGGCGCGCGCCGCGAAGTCCGGGTCGATGCAATCAGCTGGGCCGGGGTTGGCGCAAACATCGTGATTACGCTGGTGCTGACCGCCGTGATCCTGCTGGCGGCACGGCCGCTGCTTGGGCTGTTCCTGGGTTCGGCCAGCCCGGCGATCCCGATCAGCCTGCATATTCAGACCATTGCAATCTGGACTTACGTTCCGTTCGGGGTGCTGATCGTGCTGTTTGGCACACTGCGCACTTACGGCGTGGTGTTCAGCCAGATCGCCATCCTATTCGCCACGATGTACGGCGTGCGTCTGGGCACTTATGCGCTGCTGTACCCGCGGATCGGCCCCGACGCACTGTGGTATTCGCAGCTGATCGGCTCGGCCGCATCGCTGGCGCTGACACTGCTGGTTTACCGCTTTGGCGCGTGGCGCAAAGTTATGGCGGCGCGGATCGCGATCGATGCCGCGCCTGCCGCTTAACGCCCCTGCGCGCGCCAGCGCTGGACCGTGCGCAGGACCATTTCCTCCTCGCCGCCCGAGCTGTTCCACAAGTCGGAGAACGAAGGATCGGCGCTGGCCGGGCGTTTCATTTCTTCCAGCTCGTCAAAGGCGACGCGGATCGGGATCGACACGCCCTCGCCGCAGATGATGCATTCGCGGTTGCGCAAGGCCGGAATTGAATCGAGGAAACCACGCGCGCCTTCGGGCATCGCGGCTTTGACGAAGGCCTGATCGCGATCGTTGTTGAGCCGCATCGAGATGATCGTGCCGCACTGCGACAGCACCCCTTCGGCCAGATCGGACGGGCGCTGGGTAATCAGTCCAAGCGACACGCCGTACTTGCGGCCTTCCTTGGCGATCCGGCTCAGGATGCGGCCCACCGACGATCCGTCCGAGTTCTTTTCGTTGGGAACATACCGGTGCGCTTCTTCGCAGACCAGCAGCACTGGCCGGGTTTTTTCGTCGCGGCTCCAGATCGCAAAGTCGAACACCAGCCGGCTGAGCACTGCCACCACGGTCGAGGTGACGTCGGACGGCACGCCCGAGACGTCGATGATCGAGATCGGCTTTCCGCGGCTTGGCATCCGGAAGATCTTGGCGATGAATTCGGCCATCGTATCGCCGACCAGCATCCCTGAAAACAGGAACTGATAGCGCGGATCGACTTTCAATTCGTCGATCTTGGATTTGACCCGCATGAACGGGGCCGACGATGTGGCTTTGTCGAGCTTGCCCATTTCGGTCTGGATCAGGTTGGTCAGATCGGACAGCAGGTACGGGATCGGCGAATCGACGGTGAGCTTGCCCATCGTGTCAGCCAGCCGATTCTTGGTGCGCGCCGCCAGCAGGCACTTGGACAGAATGTCCATATCTTCCTGCCGGTCGTTGCCCGACGAGGTCAGAAACACCTCGCAGTGCTCCTCGAAGTTCATCAGCCAATACGGCATCTGCAGGTTGGAGACATCGAAGATCATTCCGGTCTGCTTGAACGCCGCCGAATACTCGCCGTGCGGATCGATCATCACGATATGGCCTTCGGGAGCATGCTCGCAGATCCGGTGCAGGATCAGCGCCGCGCTGGTCGATTTGCCGGTCCCGGTCGAACCGAGCAGCGCAAAATGCTTGCCCAGCATGGCATCGACATACAGCCCGGCGCGAATGTCTTTGGTCGGGAACACGGTGCCAACCTGAATGCTCGAGCGGCCGTCGCTGGCATAGATTTGCTTGAGGTCGTTGCTGGTGGCTGGATAAATCAGCGCCCCCGGGATCGGATAGCGCGTGACCCCGCGGCGAAAGCTGTGAATGCGGCCGGTCAGACGTTCTTCGTCGCCCTCGCCCAGAAAATCGATGTTGGCCATGATCCCGCCGGGGGTCTTGGCATCCTGTCGCTGCGTGCGGACCGAGGCGAGCAGCCAGCCTTTGCCGACCCGGATTTTAACCTGGCTGCCGACTTGTCCTGCCAGCGCGATCGAGGGATCGGTGTCTTCGGTGCACTCTTGCAGCCGTTGCAGATCAAGCGCGATAGCCGACCCCGACCCGGCGATTTCAAGCACGATGCCGATCGGTTCGCGGGCGTTATCGAAATCCGTGGCAACTTGCTCCGCTGGCGCGGGAATTTCGGTCGGTTCGGCCGGCCGTCGGCCACCAAACCCTGATCCACCCATATCGTTCATTTTTGCGACCTGCCCCTAATCGCCAGCAGTCAACGCTGGCTACAGATTGCTACGTCAGAGCGGTTAATATTGGCCTAAGTTATTGGCTGCAGTGCAACTTATCGGGGCGCAGGGCGCAGCTACACCAACGCGAACAGCCGCCCGGCGAGGAACCCCATGCCGACCGACAACGCTACCGCCATCAACCCGTAAAAAAAACCGTCGTCTTGCGCGAACTGCGCGATCAGCCGCTCGAACCCCTGTTTTTCCACCGTCACCCGGCTGATCGCCGAGGCGACCACGCGGCCATGGTTGATCGCGAAAGTCTCGGCAGTGTAGGTCCCGGTCTGGACCGACGAGGGCAACGCGATGCGCGCCTGATATAACACCTGCTCGCTGATACTGACCCCGCGCGAGTCCTGCTTGTACAGCCCTTCGCGCCCCATCAGATCGACCAGTCCGGCCGACATCCGCGCCTGCTCCTTTGGGTTGTACGATCCGATTGGCGAAAGTTGCAGCCACGGCAAGCCCAGCTCGTAAATCGCGGCGGTTTTATCGTCGACGATGGTGCGGATCGGCTTGGACGAAGCGACAGCAAAAAACGTCGGAGCCGAGCGGAATTCGGCCCTGGCAGCGTTGATCCAGATCCCGGCAAAGCGGCTCTTTTCGCGCAGCACGATCGAGCGTGTCGGACCTTTGAGCACCACCACAATATCATAATCCTGCCCGGCGCGGGTGCCATCGGGGGTCAAAATCGCGCCAAACAGCAGCAGCTCGGTCCCGCGGAAACCTTGGCGCACTTGCACTTCGTGCTGCGATACCTCGGGCACCAGAATCGGATCGCGCGCAGCGGTCAGCAACAACAGCGCAAGCAACAGGAACAGCCGCCTCATGACGGCATCACCGAATAGATCTCGTCGGGCCGCCATCCCAGACCCAGCGCCATCCGCATCGCCACCACCAGCACGATCACCGCCAGGACCAGCCGCAGCCGCTCAGCAGGCAGTTTTTGCGCGAGTTGCGCGCCAATCTGCGCGCCTGAAACCGAGCCGATCAGCAGCAGCACCGCAAGCACGATGTCCACCGCCTTGGTGGTCAGCGAATGCATCATCGTGGTCGCCATAGTCACGAACAGGATCTGGAACAGCGAGGTCCCGACCACCACGTTCGCGCTCATGCCAAGAATATAAAGCATCGCCGGAACCAGCACGAACCCGCCGCCGATCCCCATCAACATGGTCAGCATACCGGTCAGCACGCCGAGCAGCAGCGGGGCAAGCGGCGAAATGTACAGCCCCGACCGATAGAACCGCCAGCGCAAGGGCAAACTGGCAACCATCGGGTGGTGGCGGCGTTTGCGTGCGGGCAGCGCCACACCGGCCTTCTGCGCTTTGAGTGCGCGCCAGCTTTCACGCGCCATCAACGATCCGATCGAGCCGAGCATGAAGACGTACAAAATGTTGATCACCACGTCGATCTGGCCCAGCGTCTGCAGCAGGCTGAACAACACCGCGCCCAGTCCGGTGCCGATAATCCCGCCTGCAACCAGCACTGCACCCATCTGGTAATCGACCCCGCCGCGGCGCGAGTGCGCAAATACTCCTGAGACACTGGCGCCCGTGACCTGGCTGGCGGCCGAGGCCGCCGCGACCGTCGGCGGAATACCATAAAAGATCATCAGCGGCGTGGTCAGGAAACCCCCGCCGACCCCGAACATGCCCGACAGGATACCCGTCAGCGCGCCCAGCGCGACGATGACCAGGCCGTTGACCGAAAGGTTGGCGATCGGAAGATAAACATCCATGCGTAGTCTGATGGACTAGACCAGCATGGCGGCAAAATGAAGGCCGCTGTGCCTAGAAACCGGCAGAGATCGTCAGCACCGGGCCAGAACCCGGCGCAGCGTTACCTGCCACCCGCCAGCGGTAGTCGGCCGACACCCGCGTTCCGGCTGGTCCAAGCCGCAACGACAGCGTTGCGGTAGGCCCAAGATCGAGCCGGCTGGCCCCGCGCTGAACGCCGCCCCACACCCCGCCGCCAGCGCGCAACGCCCAGCCGCCCGCGCTGACCACGGGGTGCTCAAGTCGCGTTTGCCCGTCGACAAACCCGGTTGCACCGCGCCCGCCGACATAGCCCGCCTGGACATAGGCCTCGGCGCGGACGCCGAGCGGCAAATGGAGCGGTGCCAACTCGCTCACCAACGCTGCCGCCGGACGCACGATAGTGCCATGAACTGTGCGCGTGACCCGGCCTTCGGCTAGCAGCCGCAGCGGCGCGCCCGGCACTGGCCGGAGCGACACGCCGGCCGCAAGTTCTTCGCCGCGTGGACGCTCGAGCCCGCTTGAGGCGCGCAGGTACAGCGCCGGCCTGAACGGGCTTCCCGGCACAAGGAAATAGCGCAAAACCAGGCCGCTTTGGCTGCCGCCATAAAATCCGGCAGGCACCGCCGTTCCCGGCAGACCCGCGCCCGGCGCATTGAACGCATTGCCGCCCGGGCGCAGCAGCAGCCAGCCATCGGCCGACCAGCGCGGTGGTTGCGCGATGATTGCGGCGGGCAAAAACGGCCGCGCAGGTGCCGCCGGGGCCATCGCAATGGCGGGTTCGGATGGCAGCAGGGTCATGCCCGCCAACCATAATTCCTGATGCGCAGCAGCAACGCGCGGCGCGAGCGGCGCGGCGCGCACGTCGGTGCTCGGTTCGGTATTGGGCGCCACCGGGGGAACATTGGGGATCGGCGGGTTAACCACACCGTCCGGTCGCAGCGGCGGCTGGGTCAGCGGTTGTTTGAGGTGCGGTGCTGGCGGCGACTGCAGCGGATGATCCGTCTGCGGCGCAGCGGGCGGTGACAACGCTGTTTGCGGTGCGCGCCAGACCAATGGCGGCCGGGCCAGCGGCTGTTGAGGCGTCAGTTGCTCGGGCGATTGCAGCTTGGCTGGCGGAGCGGCATTTGCGCTTGCTACGGTCAGCGCTCCGCCGTCCCACAGCGCAGCGCGAGCGCCGACCCAGCTGACCATCACCATGCCCAAAGCGATCAGCGGTTGCCCGCGCCGCCTGACCAGGCGCGGAGGCTTCATCTTTGAACCGGCCGCAGCGCAGGGACTGGTGCGACTGCCACGGCAGCCTGTGCGGCGGCTGCAGGATGTCGGTCATGCTGGGTTTTGTCCCACACCACTTTGCCATCCTGCAATGACCGGAAATACGCCACCAAAGCGCGCCGTCCGGCCATAATCGCGATGATATTGGCAACCGGAATCCGCAGCACCGCGATCAACCCTTCGCGCCAGCCATACTCGCGTCCGGTGAACAGCGCGCGCGATCCAGCCCGCCAGACAAAGCCGATGAAGCTGGCCAGCAGCATCATCCGCAACGCCGGAGACAACGCCACAGGCTCGGCTTTGCCCAGCATATTCAGCACCACTAGCGCAGCATCCAGCGCCAGCAGCAGGTACGCCGCAGCCAGTACCAGGGCCGTCAAAGGTCCGCGCCGGTCGCGTAGCGCCATCCACAAATCGACCGGATTGCGGCTCCACCCGAGCCGGTCCCAGCCTTGAAACGCAATGCCATGAATCCAGCGGGTCTTTTGCCGCACTGCGGCGTTGAGTTGGTTGGGGAAATAGCTACGCGTGGCAACCAGATCGCCGGCATCATCGCGCAGGCGCAAGAAAGCGCTACCCCGTCCTTCGCTCGACATGATCAGCCCAAGTTCGTAATCCTCGGTCAGACATTCTGGCGCGAACGGCCCTGCCTGCCCGGACAGCGCACGCCGATCAGCCAGCCCGCCCAGCGCCGCGCGCGAAAACCCGCAGCCGACCCCAGCCGCCGGCAGCGCCCCGCCCAACGCCGCGCGCACCACCAGTCCTTTGGCGTGGCTTTCGGCAAATTCGTCGGCGTAATGCCCGGCGATCCAGCGCGACTGGTCCTGCGGTTCGGGACGCACCGGCAACTGCACGAAATCGCGAAGCAGCAAGGCTGCATCGATCGCTTGCAGCGCGCATGGATGCACCATGTCTTCAGCGTCGTGCAGCACAACCGCGGCAAACCGCTGCGCCCGCCGCGTCTCGTCAGCGCTCATCGCGCGATACAGCCGGTTGAGGCAATCTGCCTTGGTGGTCGGACCGGTGGCGGACAGCGTGACCAGCCGCACGCGCTGGTCAGCCTGCGCTGCAATCATCGCAGCAGCCAGCGTCTCCGCATCATTGCGATAACACCCGACGTAAATCGTAATGTCACGCTGCGGCCAAGCTGCCAGCATGTGCGCAACCGTCGCGCCGATCACCTGGCTTTCGCCAAAGGCCGGGATCAGCACCGCCGCTGCGCCCGACAGCGGTTCCGCGCCATAACCGACCGGCAGTTGCACTGTTCGTGCGCGCCCCGTCAGCTTCAGCCACAGCCAAGCCAGATCGACCGCCAATTCGTCGAGCAGCCCGACACAGAACCAGAATGTCGCGAACGCCAACAGCTCTCGGTCGACCAGCAGCAGCCAGTCTAGCGCGGTCGACGTGCCGGTTATTGCCCCCACCATCCCGGTGATTTGCCCCTGTTCCACGAATAACAACAGCTAGACTATCGGCAAAGCAAACCAGGTGCAACGCGTTAGCTGCAAAGTGAATGTTAACGTAAAAACTGCCCGGTTTACTTGAGTCAGGCTTCATTACGGTCCGCGATGATTGCTTTGCGTATTGCCCGAATTGTCTCAAGCAGCGGACATCGCTGCGAATCACCCGGCCAATAGCGCTGGCCCGGGCAAACGCTGCACCAACCGGTCACCTGTAGTGGTTTACCAGGTACCGGTGTTAGGCATGCTCGCCCAAGGCTCGGCCGGGGGCAGATTGCCATCCTGCAGCAATTCGATTGAAATCCCGTCAGGCGATTTGACAAACGCCATGTGTCCATCGCGCGGCGGGCGGTGAATGATGTGCCCCGCTGCCAGCAGCGCGGCGCAGGTCCGATAGATATCGTCGACCCGGTATGCCAGATGTCCGAAATTGCGCCCGCCGGGATAGTCTTCCGGGTCCCAGTTATGCGTCAGTTCCACCTCTGCCACACCGTCCTGGCCGGGCGCCGCCAGAAATATCAGCGTGAAGCGGCCTTGCTCGCTGGAAAAGCGCCGCACTTCATGCACCCCGAACAGGGCAAAGAAAGCGATTGTGGTGTCGGGGTCAGCAACGCGGATCATGGTGTGCAGGAATTTCGTCATGCCGAGCAAGCTAGCAAACCGAGCGGACAAACGAAAGGCCCGCTCCGGCAATGCGGAGCGGGCCTTTGGTCAGGCGTGGGTTGTGTCGCTTAAAAGGCTGCAGTCAGCGAGACCACGCCGACTGGTTTGGCCTGACGATACAGGAAATTGCTGTTGCCAAGGTCGTTCCGCGAAATGTTGGTCCCGACCAGCGACGCGTCGAGCGTCAAAGACTTGTAAGTGTAACCAACCCCGACCGAGTAATCGAGATATTGCTTGAAGTAATCAAACCCGCCGCCAGTGTGGCCAAGATGCCCATGTACCGTCAGCGGGGTGCCGGGAATGCCCGAGCTCAGGTCGGTATAAACATAGGTATTGTGGCGCGTCGGCGACGAGAAATTGAGATTGAACACCTTTTGTGCAGGCGCATAGTATACCCCGACTTTGGCCGATACGGGCCCCATGGTCTTGGCCAGCGAGCCATAGACCTCGTAATAGTTGGCGTTCTGATTGATCCCGTTCGAGACCAGCAGGTTTTTTGAGCCCGGGTAAATGTAGCCATAGACGCCCACGTCAACCTTGACGCCCGAGCTGCCGAGTTCTTTGGCGAAACCGCCGTAAACGTCGATTTCGGTACCACCGATATCAATCGGGCTGTCGATAAAGTTGTTCGACGAAGCGCTTGACCCCCAGACCGACACGTAGAAACCCGAGGAATGGCTTACCGTCATCGAGCCCTGCACCACAGGCTGGTTGTTCGACTGCGAGAGTCCACGGAAGCGGTACTGCGACAAAATTGCTGCACTGCCGGTGATGGTAACGTCGCTGGGCGGATCGGTCTCATCGGCGAACGCCGGAGTGGCTGCGATTGCGGACACAGCGATTAGCGAAGCGGCAATCAGGCCGCGCATGGACGTGAGCATATCAATCTTCCTTATACGATTGCAGTTGCCTCGCCCCGCCTGCGTCGCAGCATCGCTCCTCGTGGCCGGGAACTTAAAGTTGCGCTTGATCGACGAAATGCGCATTTATGCCGCATCGCACAAGAAAAAATCTGTCAGCGCCGCATAAAGTTTCCGTAAAGTTCGCCAAGTGTGGTTTTAGGGTAACGGCAAACCCGCAGCAGACTGCCATTGTTCATTCATCTGCGCCTCACTATATGCGCTGGCCAAAGCAACTGCACAATGTTCAACCGCCTCCGCTCCCTGTTAGGCCCGACTTCCAGCGGCCCGCTTCCTGCTGTTCCAGCAGGTGAGCGGATCTATGCGGTGGGCGATGTTCACGGACGGCTGGATCTGTTGCTGGCGCTGGTCGAAGCGATCGAAACCGACAACGAGGCCCGCGATAATGCGCAGAGCTGCGTCATCATGTTGGGCGACCTGATCGATCGCGGGCCCGACAGCGCCAAAGTCGTTGCGGCGGCACGGATCTGGGGTGAGCATCGCAAAGTCCGGATCTTGATGGGCAACCATGAAGAAATGCTGCTCCGCGCGCTCGAAAGCGATGAAATCATGCGGCATTTTCTGCGCTATGGCGGGCGCGAGACGGTGTTGTCGTATTTGTCCGATCACGCCGCTTATCACCGCACCGATCTGGCCGGAGCGCGCGCGCTGACGCGGACCGCGATCCCGGACGACGACCTCGATTTTATCCGCTCGTTCGAAGACACTATCACGGTCGGCGATTATCTGTTCGTGCACGCCGGGGTTCATCCCGATGCGGCGATGGACGAACAGCGCACCGGCGACTTGCGCTGGATCCGCGAGCCGTTTTTGTCACATGGCGGCAGTTTTGGCCCGGTCGTAGTGCATGGCCACACGATTACTGAAAAGCCCGAAATCAAGCACAACCGGATCGGGCTTGATACCGGGGCCTATCGCTCGGGCTGCTTGACCGCGATGGGTCTGCAAGGCACCGAGCGCTGGTTGATTGAAGCGCAGGATAACGACGGCGCGATTGCTACCGCAATAAGGAGTATCGGATGAAGATCGCAATGGTCGGCTCGGGCTATGTCGGGCTGGTTTCGGGGGCATGTTTTGCGGACTTCGGGCACGACGTGGTGTGCATCGATAAAGATCCGGCCAAAATCGACAGCTTGCGGGCCGGGATCATGCCGATCTTTGAGCCAGGTCTGGCGGAACTGGTCACCAGCAATGCCAAAGCCGGGCGCCTGTCGTTCACCACTGATCTGGCCGAGGGGATCGCCGGAGCTAGCGCCATCTTCATCGCGGTCGGCACTCCCAGCCGCCGCGGCGATGGCCATGCCGACTTGTCCTATGTTTATGCGGTCGCCGAGGAAGTCGGTCAGGCACTAAACAACGATGCGGTCATCGTCACCAAATCGACTGTACCGGTGGGTACGGGCGACGAGGTTGAGCGGATCCTGTCGGAAGCCGGACTCAAAGTGAAATTCGCGGTCGCTTCCAACCCGGAATTCTTGCGCGAAGGCGCGGCCATCGGTGATTTCAAGCGGCCTGACCGGATCGTTATTGGCACTGAGGACGAATGGGCCCGGCAAGTGATGACCGAGGTGTACCGCCCTCTATTCCTTAACAAATCGCCAATTCTGTTCACTAGCCGCCGCAGCAGCGAGCTGATCAAATATGCCGCCAACGCCTTCCTTGCGGTCAAGATCACCTTCATTAACGAAATGGCCGATCTGTGCGAAAAGGTTGGCGCGGATGTGCAGGATATCAGCCGCGGAATCGGGATGGACGGGCGGATCGGCGCGAAGTTTCTCCACGCCGGGCCGGGCTATGGCGGCTCATGCTTTCCGAAGGACACGCTCGCGCTGCTTAAGACTGCCGAGGATTACGAGGCCCCGACCCGGATCGTCGAGGCAGTGGTCGCGGTCAATGACAGCCGCAAGCGCGCCATGGGGCGCAAGGTGATCGAAGCGCTTGGCGGACCCGATGCGGCGCGCGGCAAAAAGGTTGCGATGCTGGGGCTGACCTTCAAACCCAATACCGACGACATGCGCGATTCGCCGGCCATCGCGATTGCTCTGGCGCTGGCCGATGGCGGAGTGGAAGTGGCCGCGTATGACCCTGAAGGAATGGAGTTGGCCGCACCGTTGATGCCCGGGGTAACGATGACCAGCGGCACGTATGAAGCAATCGACGGCGCTGACGCCGTGGTGATTGTCACCGAATGGGACGCTTTCCGCGCGCTCGATTTCGATCGGATCAAGCGCATCGCCAAAGCCCCGGTGCTGATCGATCTGCGCAACGTCTACGACCCGGCCGAAGTCCGCGCCAAGGGCTTTGCTTATTCGAGCGTGGGGCGGCCCTAACCCACTTCGAACATGGTGTAGATCGGGCCGGTCGCCGTCTGCTCACCGGTGCCGACCACCACGGCGTTGGTGAGCCAGGCATAGCGTTCATCGCCGCATTCGAACCGCGCGATGATCGCCAGCGAATATTCGTGCGGCTCGAGCAGTGCGCCCTTGCCAAACCGTTTCATCACTTCGGGATCGGCCACAAAGCGACCCTGATACGTCAGGTAAATCAGCGCGCCATCATCGGTTTCGAGTGTCAGGCGCACGTCGATCACCATCACCCCGTCAGGACGGTTGATCACCCAGTCGGCGCCGCCGTGGACTGCCCCGCTGAGCCGCTCTCCCGCAAACGTTCCGCCCGTAACCGGCGCGATCCGGCGCAGCCCGGCAGGGGTCGGGCCGATGGTCTTCATCCCGGCGAAATCGACGGTCAGTTGCATCGTCAGCAGATGAGTGTGTTTAAGGTCAGCCATTGCACAAGGCCTAGCAGCGCGGCACAGTCCGCGCAAAGGGAGAGAAAAATGGATATCATCGCGCGGCGGCCAGGGCCTTCGGTGCAGGACGTGCTGGCGAGCGATATCAATCCTGCCCCCGCGGTCATGCTCGAAGAAAGCCCGGCGGGGGGCCAGTCCAGCGCCGATGTCTCAATCGAGCGCTACTTCTCGCGCGAGTGGCACGAGCGCGAGATCGAACAGGTCTGGCGCAAGACCTGGCAGCTTGCTTGCCGGCTTGAGCACATCCCCAATGTCGGCGATCACGTGGTTTACGAGATCGTCCGCGATTCGCTGATTGTGATCCGCACCGGCCCCGACGAAGTGCGCGCCTACATCAATTCGTGCCTCCACCGCGGCACACTGCTGCGCGCCGAAGGCGGCTGCGTGAGCCAGCTGCGCTGTCCGTTCCACGGCTGGACCTGGGACCTCAACGGCCAGCTCAAGATCATCCCGGGGCAATGGGATTTCCCGCATGTCGACAAGGCGGCGATGAACCTGCCCGAAGCCAAGATCGGCACCTGGGGCGGGTTCGTATTTGTCAATTTCGATCAGGATTGCGAACCGCTCGACAGCTACCTCGAAAACCTGCCCGAGCATTTTGCCGCGTTCAATCTGGAGGACAAATACGTCGCCGCGCATGTCGCCAAAGTCATGCCGTGCAACTGGAAGCTGGCGATGGAGGCCTTTGTCGAGGCGTACCATGTCCCATATGCGCACCCGCAAGTGCTGGGCTATTACGGCGATTCCAACACGCAATACGACGTCTGGGACGGGGTCCGCCACGTCAGCCGGATGATTAGCGTGCAAGGCGTGCCCAGCCCGGCGATGAAAGGCATTGCGCCCGAACGCACGATCGAAGAAATGCGCCGCGACGTGCCGTTCTTTGGGGGCAAACCGATCGAGGTCGGCCCCGGTGAAACCGCGCGCGGCAAACTCGCCGAGCGCGCGCGTGAAAAGATCAGTCGCGCCATTGGCCGCGATATGTCGGACTTGTCAGACACCGAATCGCTCGACCTGATCGAATATATGCTGTTCCCCAACATGGTCCCGTGGGGCGGGCAGGCACTGCCGATCACGTACCGCTTCCGGCCTTACGAAGACGATCCCGAACGTTCGCTAATGGAGATCATGTTCCTGTTCTCCAAGGCGCCCGACGGCAGCCATCCTGAACCTGCGAAGATGACCATGCTGGGCCCCAATCAGAACTGGTGCGACGCGCCCGAACTCGGCTCTGCCGCAATGGTCGCCGATCAGGATACCGACAATTTGCGCCGCATCCAGAAAGGCCTGCGTACCTCGCGCAAGCCCGGCGTCACCCTCGCGCGCTATCAGGAAAGCCGCATCCGCCATTATCACGAGACGCTGGACGCCTACATGGCGAAGGAGGTCAAACCTGCCGGATAATTGCGCGGCAGAGCTGTGCATCCTCGATCGAATAGTACAGCCAGATTTCGCCTGCGACCACTACCACCGAGGCGGCGAAGGCGATGTCGGTATCGGTGCGCTGGCCGCGCGGCGGAGGCACGATCAGCGGCTCGACGCAGCGATCGGTCACGCGGGTGAATTCGGCGTCGAACGCAATCCAGCCGATCCGCCACCGCGCATCGTGCGTTGCGCCGTTGTAGAACATTACCGGCTGGTCCTGATCGGTGGTGAGCAGCGGGCCGGGCGAGAGGTGCCAGGTATCCCACATATCGGTGCGCGGCGTGAACGGCTCGGGCAGGTGATGCCACGGACCCGCCACATCTTCGCCCACCGCCAGCCCGATCAGCGAGGCATCGTCGCGGGCATATTCGTAGAACATCCGCCAGCCGCCAGCCGCCGTGCGGCCGAC
>JANMCG010000065.1:0-10783 GCA_031361075.1 Novosphingobium sp.
GCTGATCTATGGCGGCAAATGGCTCGCAGGATATTTTGCCGAATTGCACCAGTTCGCCGGAGCGCTGATCGGCGGGATCGTGGTGCTGGCGATTGCAGTGTGGCTGTGGCGGGTGTGGCGCTGGCAGGACGAAGCCTGACATTTACTGCTCGCGCGGCAGGTTTTCGCGCGGGTGCGCACTGCGATAGACATCGAGCAGCGTGGCGGCATCGACTTTTGTGTAAATCTGGGTCGATCCCAGGCTGGCATGGCCGAGCAGTTCTTGCAACGACCGCAAGTCGGCCCCTGCGCCAAGCAAATGCGTGGCAAAGCTGTGGCGCAGCGCATGCGGCGTGGCGCTGGGCGGGAGGCCGAGCGCAATGCGCGCGCGCGCCATCGCTTTTTGCACCATCCCTTGCGCCAGCGCGCCGCCTTTTGCGCCTCGAAACAGTGGGTCAGTTTTGCCGGCCGGCCACGGGCTGAGTGCCAGATAAGCGCTGACTGCATCGCGCACTATCGGCAGCAACGGGACCACGCGCTGCTTGTTGCCCTTGCCAGTCACGACGATCGTTTCGCCCAGCGGCAGCGCGCCACCGGTCAGCATCAATGCCTCGGCAATCCGCATTCCTGCGCCGTACAGCAGCAACAGCACCGCACGGTCGCGCGCGCCGATCCACGCCTCCGCCGCATCGTCATGCACTGTGGCGGCGAGATTGACTGCGTCATCAGGGGTCACCGGGCGCGGCAAACCTTTCTTGACGCGCGGCCCGCGCATCCGCGGCGGAGCAGGGTCAGGCATGCCGGTTTGCGCGCGGGCAAAGCCGATGAACTGTTTCAGCGCGGACAATTCGCGCGCGGCGCTGGCATTGCTCAGCCCATCGGCCCGCCGCCGCGCCAACTGGTTGCGCAGCACACCTGCGTCAACCCGCGCGAGCCGACCCCAGTCAGTGTCGCCCAGCGTATCGAGCAGGCGCGCGGCGGTTGCGCTATAAGCGCGCACTGTGTGCGGTGAGCGGCGCCGGCCATCGGCCAGATGCGTTACCCACGCTTCCAGCAGATCGGCCCGGGTCACGCGCCGACCAGCGCCGCCGGGACCAGTTCACCCAGCAAGCCATCAAGCAGCGGCATTCCCGCGGCAGTAACCCCGATCCGCGCGCCGCGCTGCCAAGTCAGCCGTTGCGCGGTATAGAACACCAGCTTGGCCGGATCGATCAGCGCCGCCGCGCGCAGCCCGAACCGCGCCGCCAGCGTTTCCAGGGCGATCCCTTCGCGCAGCCGTAACCCCATCAGCACCGCTTCGGCCGCTTGCTCGGCAGCGCCAAGGCCGCGTTCTTCGGCAATGCCGTGGCCGTTGCGGTCGATCCCGCTTAGCCAGTTCTCGGGCTTTTTGTGCCGTACCGTGGCCACGCCGCCGCGCCGCCCATGCGCGCCCGGGCCAATTCCGGCATAATCCAGATAGCGCCAGTAGGTCAGGTTGTGGCGGCTCTCCTGGCCAGGACGCGCGTGATTGCTGATCTCGTAAGCGGGCAAGCCAGCGGCGCTGGTCAACTGATCGGTCAGCGTAAACAGGTCGGCGCAAGCGTCTTCGCCCAGCGGAACAAACGCGCCTTGCCGGACCAGCGTTTCGAACCGCGTGCCCGGTTCGATCGTCAGCTGATACAACGACAGGTGGCTGGTCCCGAACCCCAGCGCCCGGCGCAGCTCCGCCTCCCATTGGGCCGCGGTCTGGCCCGGCCGGGCGTAAATGAGATCGAACGTTACCCGCGCAAAGTGCTGTTGCGCCACACCCAGCGCCCGCACGCCTTCATCGGCATCGTGCAGCCGCCCAAGAAACCGCAGGGTCTGATCGTCGAGCGCCTGCAGACCCAGTGAGGCGCGGTTGATCCCGGCGTTTGCCAGCGCGGCATAGTTTTTGGCCTCGACCGAGGACGGGTTGCCCTCAAGCGTGATTTCGATCCCCGCAGCAAAACCCCACAGCCGTTCGGCCTCGGTCAGCAGCCGCGCCACCAGCGCAGGCGGCATCAACGATGGCGTCCCACCGCCAAAAAACACGCTGTCGAGCGGTTCGCCGCCGGCCTGCTCGGCCTCGTAGCGCAGATCGGCCAGCAGCGCCGTTTCCCACTGTGCGTGATCGACAGTATCGCGGACGTGGCTGTTGAAATCGCAGTAGGGGCACTTCGCGAGGCAGAACGGCCAGTGGATATAAAGCGCGCGAGCCATGCTTCCTTCAGGCTTGCTTAAGGCCGCAATGTCAAGGTGCGCGAATGGGTGCGGGACGGTTGATCTTTGCGGCGATCGCGCTGCTGGCATTGCCAGCGCGTGCTGCCGCGCCCGGTACTGCGCCGCTATCGTTCGAAGGCCGGCTGCTCGCCGCGCACAATGGCGAGCGCACCGCGCACGGGATCGCGCCTTTGACGTGGAGTCCAGCGCTGGCGCGGCAAGCTGCTGTCTGGGCGCAATATCTGGCGCAGCGGGGCGCATTTCAGCACGCTCCCGACCGGCACGGCGCGGGTGAGAATCTCTGGACCGGGACCGCGGGGTATTTCACCCCGGAAGCAATGATTGGTGGTTTTCTGGATGAGGGGTACAAGTTTCACCCCGGCAGGTTTCCCGATGTCTCGGCCACTGGCAAATGGACCGATGTCGGGCATTATTCGCAGCTGATCTGGCCTGAAACGCACGAATTGGGCTGCGCGCTGGCCAGCGGGCAAGGCCGCGATGTGCTGGTCTGCCGGTATTTTCCCGCGGGCAATGTCATTGGGCAGCAAGTACCCTAAGCGCCGAACTGCTGCGCCACCAGTTTGGCAAAGGCATCGGCGCGGTGGCTGATCAAGTGCTTTGCAGCCGGATCGAGCTCAGCAAAAGTGCGGCGATCGCCCAGCGGCACGAACACCGGATCATAACCAAACCCCATCGTCCCGCGCGGCGGCCAGGTCATGTGCCCCGCAGCGCGGCCTTCGTAAACCGCGCTTGATCCGTCGGGCCAGGCAATCGCCAGTACGCAGGCGAAATAGCATGACCGGTCTGCGGCTGGTCCCAGTTCGGCCAGCAAGCCTTCGACCTTGCCCATCGCCAGATACCAGTCGCGTCCGGGCGGACCCTCGAACCATTGCCGTTCAGCCCAATCGGCGGTGTAAACCCCTGGCCGGCCTCCAAGCGCGGCCACGCACAGCCCCGAATCGTCCGCCAGCGCGGGCAAGCCCGAACCCTGCGCCGCGCTCCGCGCCTTGATCAACGCATTTTCTATGAAGGTTTTGCCCGTCTCGGCCGGTTCAGGTAGCCCGAGCGACCCGGCCGAGATGCAGTTAAGTCCATAAGGCGCGACCAAAGCGCCGATTTCCTTAAGCTTGCCCGCGTTATGCGTGGCAATCACTAGGGTTTCGGAGCCAAGTTTTCGCATCACTTACCTTTCGTCGACCCCGCGCAGGTCCCCGGTCAAGCCGGGGACGACGAGGCTATTTGCCCACCGCTTCGTCCTGCGCTGCAAAGATCTGGTCGCAGCCGATCCGGGCGAGCCGTAGCAGCCGCAGCAGTGCTTCCTCGTCGTAGGTTGCGCCCTCGGCGGTCGCTTGGACTTCGGCGATGTGGCCGCCTTCGATCAACACGAAATTGGCGTCGGCATCGGCCGAACTGTCTTCGATATAATCGAGATCGAGCACCGGGACGCCTTGATGAATCCCGCAACTGACTGCTGCAACCTTGCGGGTCAGTGGATCTTCGCTGATCGCGCCCGATTTAAGCAAGCCGTTGATCGCCAATTTCAGTGCGACCCATGCGCCAGAGATTGCCGCGGTGCGCGTGCCGCCGTCCGCCTGGATAACATCGCAATCGAGCACGATCTGCCGTTCGCCAAGCTTCTTCATGTCAGTGACCGAACGCAGCGAGCGCCCGATCAGTCGTTGGATTTCCTGCGTACGGCCTGATTGCTTGCCTTTGGCCGCCTCGCGCTGGCCGCGGGTATGCGTGGCGCGCGGCAGCATCGAATATTCTGCCGTCACCCAGCCTTCGCCTTTGCCGCGCAGAAACGGCGGAATCTTTTCCTCGACCGAGGCGGTTACCAGCACCCGGGTATTGCCGAAGCTGACCAGCACCGAACCTTCTGCGTGGATGGTAAAATTGGTCTCGAACGATAGTGCGCGCATTTCATCAGGCGCGCGGCCGGAAGGTCGCATGGGGTTCTCCAGGTTCTCTGACACTCAGACCCGTTCGCCATGAGCTTGTCGAAGGGTCGTCCTTACTTGCTGCGGCTCAGAAGGGAAGGGCAGTCGTCGACGACAATCCCCTGCGGGTCGCCAAGCCTGGCGCGAGCGGGTATGGTGCGGCGGAATCATGACATCGCTTCCGATCACCGAACTCGACAGCCGCACCCGCGAGATTTTCCGGCTCGTGGTCGAAGGCTTTATCGCCTCGGGCCAGCCGGTTGGATCGAAGACGCTGGCAGGAGCAGGCGGGCTGAACCTTTCACCCGCCTCTATCCGTTCGGTGCTGCACCAGCTTGAGAGCCTCGGCTTGCTCGCTGCACCGCACACCAGCGCGGGGCGTTTGCCGACCGAGCAGGGGCTGCGGCTGTTTGTCGACGGGATGATGCAGGTGGCCGAGCCGACTGCCGAAGAGCGTGCCGTGATCGAGCGGCAGGTCGGTCAGCCCGGCCCAATCGAGGCGGCGCTGGCCGCGACTACCGCAGTGCTGTCCGATCTGTCGGCCTGCGCCGGGGTGGTCATGGTGCCGCGCCGCGAACCGCGACTGGTGCAGTTGCAGCTGGTCCAGCTATCGCCCGATCAGGCGCTGGCGGTGCTGGTCGGCGCCGATGGCGGGGTTGAGAACCGCGTGGTCGCATTGCCGCTTGGTTTGCCCGCAGGCGCGCTAGAGCAAGCTTCGAATTACATTTCGGCGCATCTGGGCGGGCGCACGCTGGTGCAGGCGGTGCAATCGATCCGCGCCGAGATCGGCTCGGGCAAATCGGCGCTCGACGCGGCCAGCCGCGATCTGGTCGAGCGCGGGCTGGCGGTGTGGAGCGCTGACGCGGCAGCACGCCCGGTGCTGATCGTGCGGGGGCAAGCCAACCTGCTCGATGAAAATGCCCTGACCGATCTTGAACGGGTGCGGCTGCTGCTGGATGATCTTGAGAACAAGCAGTCGGTCGCCGATTTGCTCGATTCAGCGCGCGATGCGCAATCGACACGGATTTTCATTGGCGCGGAGAACCGGTTGTTCGCGCTTTCGGGTTCGTCGGTGATCGCATCGCCTTACCGCGATCGTGATGGCCGGGTGGTCGGCGTGGTCGGCGTTATCGGGCCCACGCGGTTGAATTATGCGCGGCTAGTCCCCATGGTGGATTTCACCGCCCAATCGTTGGGCAAATTGCTCGCATAGACAGGTTTTTTGAACGACATGAACGACACGACAAATCCGCAGGGCGACCCTGCGGTGGATGCCGAACTGGCTGGTGTGCCTGACGAATTGCTCGAAAAAGGCAGCGATCCACTGGCCGGCGCGCTCGAACTGCTGCGCGGTGATCTTGAAGCCGCCAAGCAGGACGTGCTTTACGCCAAGGCCGAAACGCAGAACGTCCGCCGCCGGCTTGAGAAAGACGTGATCGACGCGCGGGCCTATGCCGCCACCGGGTTTGCGCGCGATATGCTGAGCGTCGCCGACAACCTGTCGCGCGCGCTTGATGCGATCCCGCAGGAACTGCACGAAGACGAACGGATCAAAAGCCTGATCACCGGGATCGAAGCCACCGGGCGCGAGCTTGACAAGGTGTTCGTGCTCCACGGCATCACCCGCATCGCCGCGACCGGGCTGCCGCTCGATCCCAACCAGCATCAGGCGATGCTCGAAGTGCCCTCGGCCGACGCTGAACCTGGCACCGTTCTGCAGGAATTGCAGGCCGGTTACATGATCAAAGATCGGCTGCTGCGTCCGGCGATGGTGGCGGTGGCGAAGAAGCCGGATTGAAAATGCGCCGCGACAACGCCAACCTGATCGCGGATCGCCAGACATTCGTAACCCATCTCGAATGCTCGCTGACCGCCGAGCGTTATGAGGCTGACCGGCTGCACGGGCTTTCCAGCGCCGGGCGGCCGTTGCTGGTGCGATATGATCTGGCGGCGGCGGGCAGTTCTTTGTCGCGCGATGCGCTTGATGCGCGCCCCACCGATATGTGGCGCTGGCGCGAATTGCTGCCGGTGCGCCGAACCGAAAACATTGTCAGTCTGGGCGAGATCGAGACCCCGCTCGTACCGATCCCGCGCTCGGGCGGTGCCAATGTGCTGGTCAAGGACGAAGGCCGCCTGCCAACCGGCTCGTTCAAGGCGCGCGGGCTGGTGATGGCGGTGGCGATGGCCAAAGAGCTTGGCGTTACCAAAATCGCAATGCCGACCAATGGCAACGCCGGTGCGGCGCTGGCCGCTTACGCGAGCCGTTGCGGGATCGAAACGGTGGTGTTCTGCCCCGACGATACCCCCGAAATCAACGTCCGCGAAATTTCCATGCAGGGCGCGCGGGTTTATCGCGTGAATGGCCTGATCGACGAGTGCGGCGCGATCGTCGGCAAGGGTGCCGCCGAGGGCCGCTGGTTCGATTTCTCGACGCTCAAAGAGCCGTACCGGATCGAGGGCAAGAAGACGATGGGGCTCGAACTCGCCGCGCAGTTCGGCTGGGACCTGCCCGACGCAATCTTTTACCCGACCGGGGGCGGCACCGGCTTGATCGGGATGTGGAAGGCGTTCGGCGAACTCGAGCAGTTGGGCTGGATCGGCCCGAAACGCCCGCGGATGTACGCGGTCCAGGCCAGCGGCTGCGCGCCGATCGTCAAGGCGTTCGAGGACGGCACCGAACACGCCGAGCGCTGGGAGAAGGCCCACACCGTCGCCGCCGGGATCCGCGTACCCAAGGCTGTCGGCGATTTCCTGATCCTGCGCGCGGTGCGCGAGAGCGGCGGCAAGGCGCTTGCGGTGGAAGACGCCGACACGCTGCAGGCCGTCGACGACTGCGCGCGCGAGGACGGCTTGTTGCTGTGCCCCGAAGGCGGCGCGACGCTGGCGGCTTATCGCGCTGCCGTGGCGGAGGGGCTGATGGATGCCGGAGACCGCGTCGTCCTGTTCAACTGTGCGACCGGGCTCAAGTATCCGATGCCCACGGCGGACCAGGCGCTGGACAAGAACGCGTTGCCCGATCTGGGGACGCTTTAAGCTAGACCGATAGATTGAAGTCGCGCGGAATTGCGGCAAGCAGCTGGCTGGGATCGCCAGCCTTCCACCCCCGCCGCAGCATGAATGCGTGCGCCACAATCTCTGCCTGTTGCTCGATCCCGTAGGCTTCGAGCGGCTTTCCTGGTTTCAACGTGTACGAATACCTCCGCTGCAGCGCGCCCCATAGCGGGACGTACCACCAGCCTTTCGTCTGCATCTGCCAGACATGCGTCATCTCGTGGATGAAGTGCCCTTGCAGGCTGGGCGCGGCCTGGCTGAAATCATCGCAATAGTTGCTTCCGCCGGGGTGGAAGTGCAGGTGCCCGGTCGGCGCCATCGTCACGAAGCGCGGTTGAAACGCAAACCACTTGCGGCGGCGGATGGTCACCCTTGCCGGATCGACCGCGCTGCCGAACACCTCGCGCACCAAGGCCACTTCACCTTGGGTCAGCGGCCGTTCGCCGCCGACCGGGCAAGTATTTGCCGCAGCACTCAGGGCCTGGGTGCCTCGCTCGATGTGCCCATCGGTGCCATGGCACCGGCGCCCATCGCTTCGATTCTGGCGGGAACCGAGACCTTGTCGCCATCGGTGAACACCACCGTCAATTCGGTTTCCGCTCCCGCCTTCAGGTCTGTGCTGACATCGAAGGCCATGACGTGGACCTGGCCCGGCTCAAACTTCAGGATCGTGCGCGCTTCAGCTTCGGCGTGATCGACGGTCTTCATGTCATTGGTGTGAAGCTCGGTCTTGCCGACGCCGTCAATGGCCACGCTGCCAACCGCAACGGTGCCCTTGCTCTGATTATCAAGCACAAAATAGGCCGCACCGGGATTGCCGGTGACCGCTGGCAGCACCAGCCGCGCGCCGGTGATCGTGACACCGGGTTTGCTCTGGGGCGCGCTGCTGGCAGCGGCGGCAGGCTGCTGTTCGCGCTTGCACGCGCCTAGTGCCAAAGTGGCCAGCAGCACGGTCATGGGCAAGGCGAAGTGGTGGGCTCGGTTCACGCGGGGCATCCTTTCACGGCGAAACAAATTTGCCCGTGGCTAGTCCGCCGCCGCTCTTGTGCCAAGCAAAACCGCACCTATATCCCGCTCACAAAGAGCCGCCGAGCCGTCTTGCCGTGCATGCGGGAGGCGAAATACGCGGTGTCACAGACCAAGCAAGGAATGGGGTTCACATGGCTAAAGTTATCGGGATCGATCTTGGTACCACCAACAGCTGCGTTGCAGTGATGGATGGCGGCAAGCCCAAAGTAATCGAGAATTCGGAAGGCGCACGCACCACGCCTTCGATCGTCGCTTTCACCAAGGATGGTGAGCGGCTGATCGGTCAGCCGGCCAAGCGCCAGGCAGTGACCAATGGTGACAACACGATTTTTGCGGTCAAGCGCCTGATCGGTCGCCGCTTTGACGATCCGGTGACTAAAAAGGACACCGAGCTGGTTCCTTACACCATCGTCAAGGGCAAGAACGGCGACGCGTGGGTCAAGGCCGGCGGCGAAGACTATTCGCCCAGCCAGATCAGCGCATTCACCCTTCAGAAAATGAAGGAAACCGCTGAGGCTTATCTGGGTGAAACCGTCACGCAGGCAGTGATCACCGTGCCGGCTTACTTCAACGATGCGCAGCGCCAGGCGACCAAGGACGCCGGGCAGATCGCTGGCCTTGAAGTGCTGCGGATCATCAACGAGCCGACCGCGGCTGCGCTGGCGTACGGCCTCGACAAGAACGACGGGAAGACCATCGCGGTTTATGACCTTGGCGGCGGCACCTTCGACGTCTCGATCCTCGAGATTGGCGACGGTGTGTTTGAAGTCAAAAGCACAAACGGCGATACGTTCCTGGGCGGTGAAGACTTCGACAATGTCGTGGTGGAATGGCTTGCGGCCAAGTTCAAGTCCAAGGAAAACATGGACTTGAAGACAGACAAGCTTGCGCTCCAGCGGCTTAAGGAAGCAGCCGAAAAGGCCAAGATCGAGCTGTCGAGCACGGCCTCGACCGAGATCAACCTGCCGTTCATCACGGCGCGGATGGAAGGCGGCGCCACGACGCCGCTGCATCTGGTCGAAACGATCACCCGCGCTGACCTTGAAAAGATGGTTGCCGCGCTGATCGAACGCACCAAGGAGCCGATGAAAAAGGCGCTGGCCGATGCCGGGCTGAAGGCTTCGGACATCGACGACGTCGTGCTGGTGGGCGGGATGACCCGGATGCCGCGCGTGCGCGAAGTGGTAAAGGACTTCTTTGGCAAGGAGCCGCACACCGGCGTCAATCCCGATGAAGTTGTGGCGATGGGCGCGGCAATTCAGGCTGGCGTGCTGCAGGGCGATGTCAAGGACGTGCTGCTGCTTGACGTGACCCCGCTGTCGCTGGGCATCGAAACGCTCGGCGGCGTGTTCACCCGGATGATCGACCGCAACACCACGATCCCGACCAAGAAGAGCCAGACTTACTCGACTGCCGAAGACAACCAGCAGGCGGTGACGATCCGCGTGTTCCAGGGCGAGCGCGAAATGGCGGCGGACAATAAGATGCTGGGCCAGTTCGACCTGGTGGGCATTCCGGCCGCGCGCCGGGGCGTGCCGCAGATCGAAGTGACGTTCGATATCGACGCCAACGGCATCGTCAATGTCCATGCCAAGGACAAGGGCACCGGCAAGGAGCAGCAGATCAAGATCCAGGCTTCGGGTGGTCTGTCCGATGCGGATATCGATCAGATGGTCAAGGATGCCGAACAGTTCGCGTCCGAAGACAAGGTCCGGCGCGAAGCAGCCGAAGCCAAGAACAACGCCGACAGTCTGGTTCATGCGACCGAGCAGCAACTGGCCGAACACGGCGACAAGATCGACCCTGAGCTCAAGGCCGAGATCGAAGCCGCCTTGGCCGAAGCCAAGACCGCAATCGAAAGCGGCAACGCCGAAGACATGACCGCCAAGACTCAGGCGCTGACCGAAAAAGCCATGAAGATGGGCCAGGCGATCTACGAGAAGGAGCAGGCTGCTGCTGCCTCTCCAGACGCCGCGGCTCCGGCTGAAGGCGGCGAAGATGTGGTCGATGCCGAGTTCTCGGAAGTCGACGAGAACAAGGGCTGATTGCAGCGATGAAACGGGACCGCCGCCGTGCTGACAGGCGCGGCGGCGGCTCTGTATGTGGGATGGGGCAATGGCGGTAGACGGCGACTACTACGAACTGCTCGAGATCGAGCGGACTGCGAACGACGGCACCATAAAGTCATCGTATCGCCGCTTGGCGATGCGCTGGCATCCGGACAAGAATCCTGGCGATAGCGACGCCGAGCATCGCTTTAAAGCGATCAGTGAAGCGTACGAGGTGCTCAAGGACCCGCAAAAGCGCGCGGCCTATGACCGGTTCGGGCACGAAGCGTTCAAACAGGGTATGTCGGGCGGCGGGCAGGGCGGCGGCGCGGGCTTTTCCGATCTTGGCGACATTTTCGAGACGATTTTCGGCGGCGGATTTGGCGGCGGCGGACGGCAGCAGGCACGGCGCGGGGCTGACTTGCGCTACGATATGGAAATCGGGCTCGACGAAGCCTTCCACGGCAAGCAAGCCGAGCTAGAGATTGAAGTCGCGGCCAAGTGCGAGCCGTGCGC
>JANMCG010000085.1:0-32602 GCA_031361075.1 Novosphingobium sp.
AAAGTTACGCGGCGGCAGGCGAGGAGCTCAAGGCGATGGGGCTGCTTTACCCCTGCCAGTGTACGCGCGCCGAAGTGCTGGCGGCTGCTCACGAACTGGGACCGGACGGGCCGATCTATCCCGGGACGTGCCGAAACCGCAAGGTCGAACGTAAAGGCGCCGCCTGGCGATTGGACATGGCGCGCGCCATCGCGCTGGCAGGTCCGCTGAGCTGGACCGACGCGCTCGCCGGGGTTCAGCAGGCCCGGCCCGAACTGTTCGGCGATGTTGTGCTGCTGCGCAAAGAGGCGCCGGCAAGCTACCACCTCGCCGTTACGCTCGACGATGCGGTGCAAGGCATAACGCTGGTCACGCGCGGGGCCGATCTGTTCGCCTCAACGCATGTTCATGTGCTGCTTTGCCGCCTGCTGCAACTGACTGCACCTTTGTACCACCATCACCTGTTGCTGGTCGAAGCGGGGGGCACGAAGCTCGCCAAGCGGCGCGCATCGTCAGCTTTGGCCGACTTGCGCCGCGCCGGAGAGGATGGCCGCACGCTCGCCGATGCCTTGCGCAGCGGGTGCTTCCCCGCTGGCCTTTCGCTGGGCGGCGGGATAAAGGCAGCGCCATGAACTATGTCCTGATCCCGCTGGTGATCGTGCTCGCGCTGCTCACCGTCATCACCCTGGTGCGCGGTATCGCCGCGTTTCTGGCGCACACCAAGGAAGACCTCGAACGCCCCGAAGGCGATGGCCCCAGCGCCAATCAACTGCTGCAGAACAAGTTGATGTTCCGCCGCATCCTGTTTCAAGGCGCGGCAATTTTGGTCGTCGCCATCATTCTGTTTTCATCGCGCAAATAGGCAGCACCGACGTGGTCAAGCTCAACAAGATTTATACCCGCACCGGCGATGACGGCACCACAGGTCTGGTCGACGGATCTCGCTTGCCCAAGCATGCCGCAAGAATGGAAGCGATCGGCGCGGTTGACGAGGCAAATTCGCTGCTCGGCTGGGCGCTGCTCGCGCTGGACAGCTTTGATTATCAGCCGCAACTGACCCGGATTCAGCACGATCTATTCGATCTGGGGGCCGATCTGGCTACCCCGGGGGAAGAGTTCGCGCCGTCCGAAATGGTCCTGCGGATCGTCCCGTCGCAGGCCACATGGCTGGAGCAGCAGATCGATCTGCTGAACCAACAGCAGCCGCCGCTGACCAGTTTCATCCTGCCCGGCGGCAGTGAAGCGGCAGCCCGAACCCACGTGGCGCGCGCGGCGGCGCGGCGGGCAGAGCGTGCGATGACCGCGCTTGCCGAGCACGACCCGGTCAATCCGGCCGCGCTGGCTTATATCAACCGGCTGTCCGATCTGCTGTTTGTGCTTGCACGCGCGATAAATGCGGCGGGTAGCGGCGATGTGCTGTGGGTGCCAGGAAAGAACCGCTAGCCAAGGCTGGCTGGCGCAGCTACCTGCGCGCCTTTGCTGCAAGTGCGAAGGAGTGATCGATGCAGGTAGTGGGAGTGATCGGGGCCGGCCAAATGGGCTCGGGGATCGCGCAAACCATTGCGCAGCATGGCATCAAAGTGTTGTTGTCCGATGTCGACATCATGCTCGCCGAAAAGGGCAAGACCGGGATCGATCGCGCGCTGACCAAGCTGGTTTCGCGCAATAAATTGACCGCCGCCGATGCCGAAGCGGCGCTGGCCCGGATTACTCCGGTGGCCGATTATGCCCCGATGGCGGACGCCGATCTGATCATCGAAGCCGCGACCGAGCGCGAGGAAATCAAGCGCAAGATTTTCGAAATTGCCGGCCAGGTGCTGCGCGCCGACGCGATCCTGGCATCGAACACCAGCTCAATCCCGATTACCCGGATGGCGGCCAGTTCGCCCGATCCGGCGCGGTTTATCGGGCTGCATTTCTTCAATCCGGTCCCGGTGATGGGGTTGATCGAGGTCATTCCGGGGCTGGCGACTGCGGCCGATACCACCGCACGCACCCGGCTGTTTGCCGAAAGTCTGGGCAAGCAAGTGGTGATGGCGCAAGACGAGCCCGGCTTTGTGGTCAATCGCATCCTCCTGCCGATGATTAACGAAGCCGTGTTCGTGCTGGGGCAGGGCACCGCCGACATTGCCGATATCGACAAGGGCTGCCGGCTTGGGCTCAATCATCCGATGGGGCCGCTGGAACTCGCGGATTTTGTCGGGCTCGATACCTGTCTTGATATTATCCGCGTGCTTTATAATACCACTGGCGACAGCAAATATCGCCCGGCGCCGTTGTTGATGAAATACGTCGAGGCTGGCTGGCTGGGGCGCAAAACCGGCCGCGGGTTTTACGATTACACCGGCGAAGCCCCGGTCCCGACGCGCTAACGGGCTGGCCCTGACCGCACCCATGACTTGCACGCTGCCATGAAGTCGCTGATCGCGCTGGGCAAAAGCCGCCTTGCTCAAGGCACCGCCGTGGGTTTTTACGGTTTGGCGATGCAATTGGTTGTGCAGTTGCTGTCAGTGCCGGTGCTGACCCGCAGCTGGGGACTGGGCGGCTATGGCGCGTGGGTATTGCTGTACAGCGTGCCCTCGTTGCTGGCGATGGCCGACCTGGGGCTGACCACTGCCGGCGCCAACGCGATGACCCAGGCGGTCGCGCAGGGTGATCGGCCGCGTGCGGCGCGGATCATGATGGTGCTGCGGCTGATCACCGTGGCGGCCGGGCTGACCTTGCTGGCGGTGGCCGCAATCGCGGTGCTGGTGGTATTTCCTGGCGCGCTCGATTTTGGAGCGGCGATGAGCCGCGATCAAGCGGTTGCAACCGCGCTGCTGCTGGGGTTGTACGGGTTTCTGGCGCTGATCAATGGCGTAACACTCGCTGCCTTTCGCGCGGCCGATGCGTTCGCCTCGAGCGGGCTGCTATTCCAGACGATCATTCTGGTCGAGGCGCTGGCAGCGCTTAGCTGGGCGATGTTGGGGGGCAGTCCGGCACAAGTTGCGCTAGCCTATCTGGCAGCGCGGCTGATCGGAACGCTGCTGCTGTCTTATTCGCTGCGGCGCCATGCCCCCTGGTTGCGCGAAGCTTCGTGGCAGATCGACCGAACCGAGCTGGCGGTGCTGGTCCGCCCGGCGCTGGCAGCGCTGGTCCTGCCCGGCGCGCAAGCGGTGGCGATTCAGGGATCGGTCATGGCAATCGGCGCGTTTGGCGGACCGGCGGCAATCCCGGCATTCTCGGTCGTGCGCACGCTCAGCCGCACCGCGCTGCAATTTGCTTTCCGTTTCAACATCGCCTCGATGCCGCGCTACACGGTGTTTGTTGCCCATAACAATGATCAGCGGGCGAGCCAGCTGGTGATCCTGAATTTCGCGGTGATGGCGGCAATGGTCATTCCTGCAGGCATCGGCTTGCTGCTGCTGGGGCAGCCGATCGTCAAGCTGTGGACCGGCGGTCTGGTTCAGCCGAGCATGACCTTGCTTGCAGTGATGGTGGCAACGATGCTGGCCGATGCGGTGTGGGGGCCGTTGTCGAACCTGTTGCTGGCGGTCAATCGCCATGCCAGTTTCAGCTATTTCTTTCTGGCCGCTTCGGCGCTGAGTGTTGTGGTCGGAGCCTGGCTGGTATCGTCGCTGGGCGCGCTGGGGATGGCCTGGGCGCTGCTTGGCCTCGAACTGGCGATGATCGTGCAGGTGTGGCTGGCCGCACGGCGGTTCGGGATGATCGGCAATGGAAAATTGCGCGGTGCAGCACAGACTTTGATTGCAGAGTTGCGCGCCCGCCGAACTTCCCTAAATGATCCTGAATTATGAAAGCTGTAATCCTCTGCGGCGGGCAAGGTACCCGCATTCGTGATGTCGCTGACGACATTCCCAAACCGATGATCCGGATCGGCGATCGCCCGATCCTGTGGCACATCATGCGCACGTATGGAGCCGCCGGGATCAACGATTTCGTCTTGTGCCTGGGCTACAAAAGCTGGGCGATTAAGGAATATTTCCTCAATCTGCGCGCGCAATTGGCTGATCTGACGATTTCCCCCGGCCGCCCTGGCGAAGTCGACTATGGCACGACCGAATTCCCCGAGGCGGCGTGGCAGATCGTACTCGCCGAGACCGGGCTGGCCTCGCAAACCGGGGCACGGCTGTGGAACGTGCGCGACTGGCTGATGGGCGAAGAGCTGTTTTGCCTCACATACGGTGATGGCGTAGCCGACATCGACGTGGCCGAAGTGGTTCGCTTTCATCGCAGCCACGGCAAAGCCGCGACAGTCACCGGGGTTCACCCGCCGGGACGTTTTGGCGTGATGACGGTCGATGGCGCGCAAGTCACCAGTTTCTCCGAAAAACCGCAAGCGGGCGAAGGCCTTATCAACGGCGGATATTTCGTGTTCTCGCCCAAAGTGTTCGAATTCCTCGATGATGATCCCGGCCTCATTCTCGAACAGCAACCGCTGCAGCGCTTGGCCAATGCAGGCGAACTGATGTTGTTCGAACATCACGGATTCTGGCAGCCGATGGATACGTACCGCGAATGGAAACTGCTGGGTGATTTGTGGGACAGCGGCGCTGCCCCGTGGCGGCGCTAGCTCATGTTTGCGCAAACTTATGCGGGCAAGACGGTATTCGTCACCGGGCACACCGGATTTAAGGGCTCATGGTTGTGCCTCTGGCTTGAACGGCTGGGCGCCCGTGTGGTGGGCTATTCGTTAACCCCGCCAACCACTCCCAGTCTGTTCGATCAGGCCGCGATTGCCAGCGGGATCGAGCATCACACCGGTGATGTCCGCGATGCAGCAGCGCTCTGCGCGGCGGTGGCGCAGGCCCGGCCCGATTTTGTGTTTCATCTGGCGGCACAGCCGCTGGTGATCGAGAGTTATGCGGCCCCGACTGACACCTTCGCCACAAATGTGACCGGTTCGATCAACCTGCTGGAGGCGGTGCGCGCCAGCGGGACGCGCGGCGCGGTGGTGATGGTCACCACCGACAAGGTCTATCTCAATCGCGAATGGGAACACGGTTACCGCGAAGACGATCCGCTGGGCGGGCACGATCCATACAGTGCGAGCAAGGCGGCGATGGAAGTCGCGGTTGCATCGTGGCGGGCCAGCTTTTTTCCAGCCGATCAGATCGCTCGGCACGGGGTGCGGATTGCAACTGCGCGCGCGGGCAATGTGATCGGCGGCGGCGACTGGTCGCCAAACCGGCTGGTGCCCGATCTGATGCGTTCGCTGGCGGGCAATCTTACCCCGACGCTGCGCAATTCAGGTTCGCTGCGGCCGTGGCAGCACGTGCTGGAACCGCTCGCGGGGTATCTGTGGCTGGGCGCGCGGCTGGCTGGGGCAGACGGTGATCGATTTGCCGAAGCGTGGAATTTCGGACCACAGCCAACCGACGTGCGCAGCGTGGGCGCGCTCGCCGATGCGGTGCTGGCGGCGTGGGGCGCGCCCGGTTGGGACGATGCCTCGCAGCCCGGCGCCTTGCACGAAGCGGGCCTGCTGCGGCTGTCGATCGACAAGGCGGTGGGCCGGCTCGGCTGGCACCCGGTGTGGGAATTTGGCGAGACCGCCCGGCGCACTGCGCGCTGGTACAAGACCGTAAGCGCACAGCCCGAAAGCGCGCGCGCTGCGACCTTGGCCGATCTTGACGCTTACCTGACCGCTGCGGCTGCGCTGGGCCTGCCGTTTTCTGAGTGAGACGCCAAAGCGCCCTGCTTGATGATAGCGCGGCACAAGCGCTGGCCGGAATGCGGGTGCTGTTGACCGGAGCCAGCGGCTTTTTGGGCTGGCAAGTCGCACGGCAAGGGCTGGCGGCGGGCATAGAACTCCATTGTTTGGGGCGTTCGCCCGGACCCGACGGCACGCAGCAGCATGTGGCCGATCTGACTGACCGCGCCGCGGTGGCGGCGGCTGTTACAGAAATTGAACCGCATGCGGTGTTGCACTGTGCGGCACCAGGCGTGGCTTACGGCGCGGTCGGGTTGGCCCAGATGCTGGCCGTGGCTGCGCTGGGAACCGAGGCACTGCTGGATGCCTGCACCAAATTGGCCACCCCCCCGCAAGTGGTATTGGTTGGCTCGGGTTTCGAATATGCCGCTGCGGCGGTGCCGGTCAGCGAAGGCTGGCCGATCGTGCCGGCGAGCAGTTACTACGGCGCGGCCAAGGCGGCATCGGCTTGCGTGGCAGGGGCCTTTGCCGACCGGCTGGCGCTGACGTTGCTGCGCCCGTTTCATATCTATGGAGCGGGCGAGGCGGCGCGGCGGCTCGGGCCGTTTATTATCGCGCAGGCGCTTGCCGGTGAACGGGTCGAGCTAACCGCCTGCGCGCAACAGCGCGATTTTCTGCATGTCGATGATTGCGCGGCGATGCTGTGGGCCGGGCTGGGGGCCAGCGCCGCAGCCCCCGGCCTGACAATCAACAATCTGGGGACAGGCCGCGCGATCACGCTGCGCGAATTTGTTGAGGCGCTGGTCAGTGAACTGGCCGGACACGCGGTGACCGCCGATTGTCAAATCGGCGCGCTGCCGTACCGCGCGGCTGAACCGATGGTTAGCTTGCCCGACATTGGCCGGTGGCAGCAGCGCGGCTTGCGCAATGCGCGGGTAAGCTTGGCGCAAGGTGTCGCTGATCTCGTTACACAGGAGCTTGCCCAATGCGCTTGATCGACCAGGTCCGGTTCCTGCCCCGCCGATTGATTGCCGATCAGCGTGGCTGGTTTCTCAAGGTGATCGACGGGGGAGAGGAAGACCTGCCGGGCGCGGTCGGTGAGGTCTATCTGACCATGGCAGTGCCGGGGCAGGCGCGCGGCAATCATTATCACCCTGACTGCGCCGAATGGTTTACGATCGTCGAGGGCGCGGCGCAATTGTTGGTGGCCGATCCGCAAAGCGGTGAGCGGGCTGAATGGACGCTCGATGCAGCCGATCCGCAAACTGTGTACATGCCCGCCGGATTGGCCCACGTGTTCGTCAATCCGGCAGACGCGGCGGCTCCGTTCCTGTTAATCGCCTACGCCGCCAACCGCTACGATCCGGCCGATACGGTGCCGTTCGCCGTCGCATGACCGAACCGCTGATCGCCATCGCCCTGCCGGTGCGCAATGGCGCCAACTACCTCGCCGCCGCACTCGATTCGATTTTGGCGCAAACTTATCGCGATTTCGAACTGCACGTTTCGGATAATGCGTCGGACGATGCCACCCCGCAGATCCTGGCCGATTATGCGGCGCGTGATGCGCGGGTCAAAGTATCGCGCAGCGCCGAGCTGATCCCGCAGGCGGCTAACGTGAACCGCGCTGTCCGGCTGAGCAGCGCACCGTGGATCAAGCTGTTCTGTCACGACGATCTGATGCGCGATGACTGCCTGGCGCAAATCGTCACGGCGATTGACGCCGTCGCTGGAACTGACACCGGACTGATCGGAAATGGCGAGCAGCACTTGTATGGCAATGGCTATTTTGCCCCGCCGCCGCCCGAGCAAGCTCTGCTCAAACTTGGCGGCCATGATACCATCGCGCGGAAATTGTGGGATGTGCGGCGCGCGGTGACGTTTCCCGCTTTGACCAATGCCACAGTGCGCCGCGATGCGTTTGAAGCGGCAGGGGGGTTTGACCCGCGCTACCTGTATTTCGATCTGTTCTGCTGGCTCGAACTCCTGACCCGCTTCGATTACGCGGTGATCACAGCGCCGCTAACGGTCAACCGCATCCACGCCGGGCAGGTCGCTGTCCAAGCGCGGGCATCGCTGCGCGAATTGTCAGACCTTCGCAGATATTTGCCCGAATTCGTGCGGCGTCATGGGGCCGCACTGAAGATCAGTGCGCGCGCGCGGTTACGGCTACGATTGATTCCGGCGGCGTCGGCCGGACGCGCAGTGGCCGGTGATATAATCGCCGGGCGATATCACCGCGCGCTTGGCACATTTTTCAAGATACCGTCCGTGTACTGGCCAGTGCTTCCGGTACTTGTTATGCGGGCATTGCGAACCGAGCGTATCCGCTTGAATGCAGTCGCCGCGCATGTCCCGCCCGAGGTGCTTTATCCGGCCTGACTGCCAAACAATGCAGCAATGTCGTGTGCCTGATGATCGCGGTCGATCGCCGCAATGGCTTGCAGCAGCCCGCTCAAACGGTCTTGGCGGCTGGACGTAATCAGCAGCCGGGCCGCAGGCATCCGCACCGCCGCCAGCGCATACAGCGCCGCAAGCCGCGCAGTCAGCAGATCGGGCGCAGTTACCAGTGCGGCACCGCGATCAAGCGCTGCAGCAAATTGCGTGTCTTCTCCGGCGAGCGCCAACCCTGTTTTAACAAGCGAGTGAAGCCACAATTGCCGGTCAGCAGGCAAAGCTGTCGTTGCACGCAACCACGCAGGATCTGGGGCGCTCTGGGCAATCGCATCCGCGGGAAAGGCCCGGTCCAGCTCTGGGTGCCAGCGCGCGTACCCGGCATAACCGGTTGCCGCGCCGACATTCATCCCCAAGCTGGCCAAGTCGGCCAGCACGGCCGCGCTAACCTCCGCTGCCGCGATGTCGTGCAACAGTAGCACATCAATCCGGCCCAGCCGTTCGCAAGACAATGCTAGCGACCTGCTCATCGCGGCGGTTGAAAAGTCGTTGCCAGTGCGCTCTTCGATTTGCTCGGGCGGGAGTGCCGCCGCAAGGGTGGTGGAGCCGGCCATCGCTCGTTTGACACGCCGGGCCAGGCTGCGCAGCCACGGCTGGCTAGGCCTCGCCGAACCCAATTTGGCGGTTACCCTGACGTGATCAAACCCCCCCAGTGCTTGGCCGACTACCGCCTCAGCAGTTCCTAAACCATACGATGGCGCGGTATCGACGTGGCCGATCCCGGCTTCTAACGCACTGCGGATCAGCGCCAGCGCCGCCGGCGCGTCCGCACCGCCGGCAATGCGCGCAGTGCCCAGCACCAGCCGCGGCATAATCATCGCCGAACCTCGCCAGTCAGCCGATCGCTGAGTCGTACTGCCAGCGCCAATGCCGTCAGCGTCGGATTGGCGAAGCTGCCCGATGGAAAGGTCGCTGCGCCCAACGCATACAAATTGGCGGTGCCGAACACTTTGAGCTGCGGATCGACCACACCTTGATCGGCGCTGACGGCCATCCGCGCGCCGCCCATCTGATGATAGGCATCGTGGAATTCATCGAGAAATGCAGGATCTTCGGCCAGAATGCGCGGATCGATTTCGACTTCGCCCAGTCTTTCTCGCGCGAACATCTCGCGCACCCGCTCGCACAACAGCCGCAGCGCGCGCAGTTCGGCAGTGCCGCCGATCTCCCAGTGCAGGACCAGCTGGCTGGGGTCGTCCGGATCAAGGGTGATGCGGCTGGCGGCGCATATGGCCTGCTCCACCTCGGCCCCCAGCAACGCGTGATCGCCCAGCAGACCCGGGCCGCGCCGCTTGACGACATAGCGCCAGATCAGCGGGGCGAGCATCGCCAGGCTGCGCAGCAAGCCGGGCGCGCTGGCGTCGCTGGTGCGGTTGCGCCGCGCCAGACCGGTCAGATCGCCCAGCAACTCGCGGATCGACAAGCGGCTCAGCACCATCGCGGCAACATTTGGAACCTGCTCACGGGTTTGCACCGCATCGGCAAGCTTCAGCTTGACCGAAAACTTGTGTCCGCTTTTGAGCACGGGATCGCTCAGATCGCGCAGTTTGGTGTGATCGAGATTGCGGATTGTCCCGGCGACCGCATGCAGATGATCGATGAACCAGCAGCCGATGTGCGGGTTATCCGCAAAGCCGCAATCCGGATGGCTGCGCGCTGCTCGCAGCAAGGTGCCGACCAGCTCGAACGTGCCATTGGCGAGCACAACCTGGCGCGGTGCGATCCGCTGTGCAGCACCGTCACCCGCAGTTGCGATCACCGCGCTGCAATGCCCTGGCGGAGCAAATTCAAGATCGGTCACCGAATGCCCGGTCAATACGGTGAGCCCTTCGAGCCCGCCCAATTCGGCTGCAAACAGCTGCGCAAAATCGGGTTGCGGCAACCAAGTGGCGACCACACTGTCGAGTTCGGCACCAAATTCGAGCCGTTGGTTGCTCGCCGCCCGGAATACTGCGGCACTGTCTTTGAGCGGGGCGGGGATGCGCAGCAGATCAAGCGCTCGGCTGCTCGCTGCGGTCAGTTCAGCAAACGAAATCGGCCAAGCCGGTTTGCCGGGATAAGTTGCGCCCGCCAGGTCGCCCGGGCCGAATGGCATCAACTGCCCACCCCACAACCGGGTGGTACCACCCAGTGCCTTCATTCGTCCATCGCTTAGTCCCAAGTGCGCTCGCCCGGTCGATCCGGCGTGGTTTTCCTTGCGAAAGGCGACCGGCGGCTTGGCCGGGCCGCCTTCGATCAGAGTGACCGCGATGCCTTGCCGGGCGAGCAGAACCGCCAGCGCAATCCCGACGGCACCAGCGCCGACAATCGCCACGTCGGGATGCCGCGCGGCCGCGTTCAGATCGGCAAAGCTGGCGGTAATCAAGCCTCTAGATCCGCTAGCAGCTGGGCGATGTTGTCGCGATAGCGCGCAAACGTGTAATTCTGCGCTTCGGCCTGCGCTGCGTGGCGCCAGCCGGTCAATCGGTCCCGGTCAGTAATCGCGGTGCGCATCGCGGCTTCGACGGCATCGGTATCGACCCGGTCAAGCATCAGACCGGTGTCTGGCGTGACTGCCAGCGCGCAACGGTCCGACTGGATCAGGCCGCAGCCCGCCGCCAAGGCTTCGTACAGCACGATCCCGGCACCCTCGAAGTAGCTCGGCAGCACCAGCACATCGTGGCGGGCCATAATCGCCGGCACATCGGCGCGGGCCACCGGCGGAATCCAGGTGACCCGGTCGGCATACGGCGCGAACATCTTGGCAGGAACCTTAAGGTCGCCGACGATTGTCAACTCGGCCTCGCTGCGCGGGATCCGGGCAATCGCCTCAAGCACATGGTGAAAGCCCTTGCGCGGTATCGCCAAGCCCATGAACAGGAACCGAACCGGGCCGGTTTTAGGGGCAACGGCGGGCGGCGGCAATTGGCCGAACAATGCCTCGTCATAGCAATAGTTCAGCACCCGCAGCTTAGCTTGCACGTTCGGATCGGGCACGGCCTGGCGGATCGACGCGGCGGCGAACGGGCTGCCGACCAGAATCGTATCTGCCAGCCGGTATTCCTGTTCATCGGCGGCGATGTCGGTGTCGGAGACTTTGCGTTCGATCGGCAGGAACCAGTCACCATACCGTGCGGCAATGTCATCCATCATCGCGTTGTAAACCCTGAAATCACCATTGGTACGATCGAGAATGCAGGTCCGGCCAAACTGCTGCGCCAGTTCGAAACTGCTCAGCGAAGATCCGTTGAAGCCCCACAAAGCAAACGGTTTGGGGCCTCGAATCGATCCGGCCAGGTGGCGCACAAACTGGCGATTGCCGATCCGGTCAATCGACATGGCCAGATTGCGCAAGCCGGCCCGCGCGGCGATACGTTCGGCCCATTCGGCTAGGCCGACCGTCTGGACCAGTGCTGGATCAAGCCCGGGATGACTGAACCGGCGGAATTCGGCGGCTGCGCGCCGGGCCAGCGGGGCGGGCAACAACCGCTCAAGCCGGTAGGGCAGCTTGTCTGGCTGGTAAAAGATTGAAGTCCGAAACGCTTCCAGCCGCCCCAATTGCTGCAGCGCAAGCGCGGTTTGCCAACTGTGCTGCGTACCTGGGTGAAAGACTGTGACCTGCATAAGCGCCGCTGATAGCCGCTTGGCTGTGCGGGTTCATCAATATTCTATGCCAGCCCCTAAAACTCCATATTGAATTTCCATTTTCCTACAGATAACCATATCGGTTAGTTGAGCGCTTCCGATTCGAGGAGCGAGCAATGCCCACACCCATTCAAAATCCCACCGGCTACGCGATTCCGCGCGCCGTTGCCTATGCCGATACCGATGGTTCGATGCTGCAGGTCAGCACCGCTGCGCCGTTGCCGGTCGCCGTGCTGGCCGGCGGCGGAAACACCGCGACGATTGCCTTGGCCGGCACCGCCGCGACTACTGCGGTGGTCGGCCCTTATCAGCCCGCCATCGGCCGCGCGGTTATGCTGTTGCTGACCGGCGCATGGACGGGCACGGTCAAGGTGCTGCGTTCGGTCGACGGCGGCACGACCAAGCAACCGCTTACCATCAACGGCGCTGTCTGGGGACAATTCTCGGGCAACTGTTGCGAAGCGGTGTGGGACGAGAGCGAAGCCGCTGCACGGTTCTATCTTGATATCACGCTCGCCTCGGGCAGCGTAACTTACCGGGTGGCTCAATGAGCGCCGATCTCGTCGCGCGCGGACTGGCTGCCGCGCAGGCCCGCTCGAGTAATGCGGCCTCCTTGGTCAGCGCGGTTCGCGCCAACGGGTTCTTCCCGGCTCCAACCGCACGGCTAAGCGCCGGTGACACTCCGGCGATCACGGTCGGCGCGGCAGGGATCGGCTCGACGGTTAACGCCAACTCGGCGGTCAATCCAGCTATTTTGGCCAACGACGGGCGGCTCAAGTGGTTGTCCGGACCGACCTCACCCGATGGCTCGGGCACGTGGTTTCCTCGCGGCGCATGGTATGGATCCAGCCGTTCCTCGCAATACACCAGCCTCGAATTCGTTCACACCGGAAGCGCCTTCGAATTCAGCTGCCTCGGCTCGTTCAATACGTCCACTAACAACCTGCGCGTGCTGATCAACGATGTGGCAGCGGCACCGGTCACGGTGACAGCGGGCGACGGGCAATATCATTACATCAAATTTGTCTTTCCAGGGGCGGCCACACGGCGGATCCGGATCGAAGGGGCCGGCGGCAAGTTTCGCGGGATCAACGTGGCAGCTGCGGGCGAGGTTTCGGGCTCGGGCCGCACCTATCCGTTGATCAGCGTCATGGGCGACAGTTTTGCCGAGGGTACTGGCGCCGCCTTTCCGCAAGACGGTGAAGCGGTTTCGCTGGTGCGTGCGCTGGGCGGCAACATTGCGCTTGGCGCGGTTGGCGGAACGGGGCTCATCAACCCTGGCACCGGGGGCAAGGTGGCGTGGACCGACCCGACCCGGTTGACCGATCTGACCATGCTCGGCGCAGTCGATTCAGCC
The DNA here is from genome assembly GCA_031361075.1 of Novosphingobium sp. Classification (GTDB taxonomy): domain Bacteria; phylum Pseudomonadota; class Alphaproteobacteria; order Sphingomonadales; family Sphingomonadaceae; genus Novosphingobium. The sequence continues at coordinate 13,065 of JANMCG010000085.1, forward strand.
CAAGGGATCAGCACCGCCCCCGCGCTTGGCATCGTCATGATGTCGATCAACGATCAGGGTCTTGCTGCTGGATTGTGGTCACCGTTCGGGGGCAGCTATCAGGCTGCGATCAACAACCGCTGCTGGGCACTGATCGACGCGTGGCAAACCGCTAACCCCGGCAAACCCTTGCTGTTTTTCGGCCCGACCTGGCCAAGTGGTGATCCGGTGCTCGATATCTTTCGGATGCGCGATGCCGCGCAGGAAGCATGCTGGGGCGCGGCGCGTGCGAACGTCTGGTTTATTGATCGGCTCGCACCGCTGACCGCAGCGCGCGCTGGTGCAAACGCGTTCCAGACGGCGACAGGCACGACGACCAATGCCTCGGCTTCGATTACCGCCATTGCATCGACCAGCGGAATAATCGCGGGCGCAGGGGTAGAGGGTGCCGGTATTGCCGCGGGCGCGCGGGTGGCGACGATCGTGTCGGGCACCGCGATCACTATCGATCCGCCTGCCACCGCCAGCGGCGCCGGCGTCGCGCTGACGTTTCGCAACACGCAGGCGTCGATTTACGGCATCGGGCCCGCCGATAATACGCATCCGGGTCAACCGGGCCACACACTTGATGCGTTATGGATGGCGCGTGAAGCGCGCCGCCTGATCCTGACCGAATTTGCCTGATGCAAAATCCGGAGCACCCCTGACATGGCCGATTTCTTGTTCAGCGACATCGTCAATCAAAGCCTTCGATCCGGCACCGATTTCATTTTCACCAGCGGCCGCGATGTCGTCGGACTTGCGCCGTGGCGGTATGTCAGCGACGCCCTGTCCACCGCCGCATTGCAGGCCGCCCATCCGCGGTTTGTAACGCGGTCAAGCAATGGGCGATACTGGCGTGCGGCTGCTGACAACGGCCGGATCGCGGTTGAAGTGGGCGGGGCCAAGGGTGATGCCATCACTGACGACGGTCCGGCCATCCGCGCCGCGTTCAGCTATGCCACTGCCATCGGTGCGCGCGGGTTAAGCTTCGGAGCGGCCAGATACCGCGCTGAACCGATCCTGCCGGCCGAACAAATTATAGTTGGCGCTTTGCCCATCCAGTTGATCACGACCAGCGGCATTCACGATTTCGCCGGCGCCGCGTTTACCCGGCAGACTAGCGGGCGCGGCCTCGTATATCATCCGGCCAACATTGCTCCGATTGTCGACGTCCCCTTGGCCAGCGACGTTTCGGCAGGTGCGCGCGACTTCAGCGTGGTGGCTGGCGGCGGCGTCAACCTGGCGGTGGGTGATACCGTGCTGTGGCAATTTGGCGAATTGCCGTATGATTTGCCCGAGACGCTCAATTGGTCATTCGCTACCGTTGAAGCTGTAACCGGCGATGTGGTCCGGCTTGATCGCCCCAGCCCCGAAAATCTGGTGCTTTCTTCGGTCAGCGGAACGAACAAGCGGCTGCGCAAATTGAATGTGCTGCGCGGGCATGTGATCCGCGACCTCACCTTGGGCGGCGCTGCGTCGGAAGATGGAGTGTCCGTGACTTGCGCCGAACGGGTTCGAATCGAACGGGTCGGCGGACGCAACATCGGGGCTGGGATTGTCGTGGCGCAATATTGCGATGGATTGACCATCGAGGATTGCTGGCAGGACGGATGCACGCTTACACAACCCAGCTTCGGCTTGGCCTTTGCATTTGCCGAAACCCGGAATGTCATGGTCATGCGCCCGCGCGCCAGGGCTACGCTCGGCTTGATTAAGGCTGAGGCGGGCGCCCAAGTGACTGTGATCGGCGGCCGTTTTGAAAATACCATTGCTACTGCGCAGGGCCAGTCGCTTGGCACACAAGTGGTGGTGATCGTTGCAGTGGGCCGGTCCAACGTCACCGTCCACGATCTGACCATCACTGGCTACGGTGGTTATCGGCTGATCGAGACTGGCAATGGCCAAGCCGGTTATGATGGCTCGGCCTTGTTCAGCGGTACGCTGCGGCTCAACCATCCAACCCCGCCGTTCAGCGTGCCTTTATCCTCAGTCACCGGGTCGCTCGACATGACGATCGCGGGAGTGCGCGAGGTCTACAACTTCGAGCGGCTGCGTCATTGGCGTAAGCGGTTCGTGCTGCGCGATGGCGAATACCGCTATGCCTTTGGCCCGGCAGGATTGCTGGCGCGCGCGCGGGTCTATGCCACCGGCGGGGTGACGGTCGGCGCGGCGGGACAGCTTACCGGACTGTGGCTGGGCCGACTGGGCAACAACGGTGCCAACCTTGCCGATGGACCCACTCGCGAGATCGAGCCTGGGCGCGACGTCAACGTTGCAACTTTTGCCGGTGAGGTTGCTGGCCCGCAGTGGAGCTTGCGCAATCAGCCGCTCGCAGTGCTATGCACCACCGCAGCCAGCGCAGGCTTGAATGCTGCGAACGAATTCGTTGAATTCGAAGGCTGGTTTGCCGAGCAGTCCGATCTCGACGTGGCGCTTAGCGAGGACGCCTATCGCATTGCCGGCGACGAGCAGGATCCATTCGAGGTGTGGCTGCCGGGTTATGATTTGCCCCCGATTGCGGCCGGCGCCAGCTATTCTGCGGTGATCGTCGTGCCCGATATGCTCGCCACGGACTTCATCGATTCGGTTCGGTTTGTGGGTGGTTTCGCTGGACTGGAATTGCGCGGTGCCGAACCGCAAGCCGGGGCAATTAAGCTGATCCTGGCCAATCCCGGGGCCGCCGCGATCGACCGGGCAGCAACCGATCTTGGGATTGCCTTCCACCGCGAGGTTTCGGGCAACTAATCCCCTTTGCAAAACACGCGCGGGCAAAATTCCCTTGCGCGGCTGCCCCTTGCGGTTATGCCCCGGCTCGGTTCAGGCGCGCTGAACGGGGAGTTTTGCGAGCAATCATGGCGTCTAACATGTCTCGCCCGATTGCTGTGCTGTTTGCGCAGTTTTCGGCCTATCACATCGATCGCTGCCAAGCTGTCGCGCGGCGCTTTGCCGGCCGTGCCGAAGTGCTGGCGGTCGAGGTGGCGACCAGTTCGGCGACTTACGCGTGGGAAGCTTCGGGCGCAGTCGATGGCGCGCGCAAGGTGACGCTGTTTCCCGGAGCAAGCTATGACAGCGTGGGCTGGCCGCGCCGGCTGTGGGCGCAGTTCAAGGCGCTGCGCCGCTGCGACAGTGTGCTGATCGGGATCGGTTATAACGAACCAGATATTATCGTGCTGTCATGGTTGCTGCGCCTGGTTGGCGTGCGGGTCATCCTGCTCAGCGAATCCAAATTCGATGACAAACCGCGGCGGATCAGGCTGGAACTGCTCAAGGCATTGATCCTGGTGCCGTACCATGCAGCGATTGTCGGGGGGCATCGGCACCTTGCGTATTTCCGCTTCCTGGGGTTTCATCGCCGCCCGGTTGTGCCCGGCTATGACACGGTCGATCTGGCGCGGGTGCGGGCAATGGGTGGCGGTGTGGCGGCGCCCGATGGGACTGCCTATCGTGAACGCCAGTTCGTGTTTGTAGGCCGGTTTGTCGATAAAAAGAACCTGATCGAACTGGTCGAGGGTTACGCACTTTACGCCGGCGCTGCTGGATCGACGGCGCGGCGGCTGGTGTTGATCGGTGCTGGACCTGAAGAGTCCGCGATGCGCGCGCGCGCCGCCGAACTTGGCGTCACCGGTTTGATTGATTTCCCCGGCTTTCTGGGCGCTGAGGAAGTCGCCAGGCGGCTCGGCCAAGGGCTCGGCCTGGTTCTGCCCAGCGCTGAAGAGCAGTGGGGGCTGGTGGTGAACGAGGCTTTGGCGTTCGGCTTGCCCGCAATTATCTCCCCCGCGGTTGGTTCGGGCGACTTGCTGATCCGCAATCTGGTCAACGGCTATGTGATCGAACTGAATGCTTCCGCCGGATTAGCCGCCGCAATGACCGCGCTGGGCGGAGACGAACAGCGCTGGCGGGCGATGGTTGCGGCATCGCATGCGCGTGCATGGCTCGGCGATACCGAACGGCTGGCTGATGCCGCCGAAGCACTGATCGCGCCTGGCAATGGTCAAGCCGCCCTAAGAATTCAGGAAATGCAGCAATCATTGGCTTGCCCACTGGCTTGCCGCTAGGCATAGCCGCAGCAACTTTCCGCAAATTTACTGGTGCTTGCTCGCTTATGACCTCAGCTGCTCGTTCGACCCGTTATTCCACCAAAAAGCGCGTGCTGGTCACCGGCGGCGCTGGCTTCATCGGTTCGCATTTGTGCGCGCGCCTGCTTGAGCAAGGCCATCAGGTACTGTGCGTCGACAACTTCTTCACCGGCACCCGCGCCAACATCGGCGCGCTGATCGGGCATCCCGATTTCGAGATCATGCGCCACGATGTGACGTTCCCTTTATTTGTCGAAGTGGACGAAATCTACAACCTCGCGTGCCCGGCTTCGCCGGTGCATTACCAGTTTGATCCAGTCCAGACGACTAAGACCAGCGTGATTGGCGCGGTCAATATGCTGGGGCTGGCCAAGCGCTTGCGGGTGCCGATCCTACAAGCCTCGACCAGCGAAGTGTATGGTGATCCGGCGATTCACCCGCAGGTCGAAAGCTATTGGGGCAACGTCAACCCGATCGGTCCGCGCAGCTGCTATGACGAGGGCAAGCGCTGCGCCGAAACGCTGTTTTTCGATTATCGCCGCCAGCATAATCTCAAGATCAAGGTCGCGCGGATTTTTAATACCTATGGTCCGCATATGCACCCGAACGATGGCCGGGTAGTCTCCAATTTCATCGTGCAAGCTCTGCGCGGCGAAGACATCACGATCTACGGCGATGGGCAGCAGACCCGCTCGTTCTGCTACGTCGACGATCTGGTGCGCGGGCTGATGGCGCTGATGGCCACCGGCGACGATGTCACCGGGCCGATCAATCTTGGCAATCCGGGAGAATTTACGATGCTCGAGCTGGCGCAGCAAGTGATCGAGCAAACCGGCAGCGCGTCCAAGCTGCAATTCCAGCCACTCCCGCAAGATGATCCGCGCCAGCGTCAGCCCAACATTACCCGCGCCAAAGCGGACTTGGGCTGGGACGTGGCAGTGCCGCTAAGCGAAGGTCTGGGCAAGACTATCGACTATTTCCGCGGTGTGGTGGCAGCCGAACAAGCGGCAAGCCAGAGCGCGTGATTTTTGGCGAGTAACGGCGCGCCAGAATTGCACGTGACAGTCGCGCCCGCGCCGGCTTTGCAGCCGGCTCAGGCCGCGTGGTTTGCGTGGATGGATTTTTTCCGCACTGCGGCCGCAGTAATCGTGGTGGTCAGTCACGCGCGGGACGTCGTGTTGGCAGATTACAACGGCAATGTTCTCTACGCCCCATTTTACGCTGCGACTGGCTTGGGTCACTCGGGAGTCGTGATCTTTTTCGTGTTGAGCGGATTCTGGATCAGCCGCTCGGTGCTTGGCCGGATTGATGCGGCACTTTTCTGGCAGGGCTACCTGATCGACCGGCTCTCGCGGTTGCTGATCGTGCTTGTTCCGGCGCTGGCGCTGGGCGGTGTGCTCGACTGGGTTGGCGCGGTGCATTTGGGTTTGCCGCTGTATTCGGGGACGAGCGGAGCGCACAGCATCACCGGACCAGTGACCGCGCAACTGACGCTGCCGGTGTTGCTTGGCAATCTGGCCTTTCTGCAGACCATCGCGGTACCGACTTGGGGCTCGAACGGGCCGTTGTGGAGCTTGGCTTACGAATTCTGGTTTTACATCTGGTTCCCTGCGTTGGCGCTCTTGATCGTCCAGCGCCGCTTTTCACTCGCGCTGTTGAGCCTTGTGATCGCATGGTTCAATCCGGCGATCGCGGTTGGTTTTGCGTCATGGCTGATGGGGTTTGCCTTGCTGAAATCTGACCGGATTCAGCTCGGCGGGGTGATCTCCCAATGGTGGGTAATGCTTGTGACGGGTTTGTTCGTGGCAATCCTGCTGGCATCGGGCGTATTCAACGGCGCGTCGATGGACTTTGTCCTCGCACTGGCGTTCGCAGGTTTGCTGTTCATCCTGCGCGCTGGGGAGATCAGTTTCCCGCGCTACTTTGAACCGCTGGCACGATTCGGGCGCGACTCCAGCTATTCGCTCTACGTCGTGCATTTTCCGGTGCTGGCATTGGCGGGTTCGCTGGCCAATCGCGGGGTGCGCATGATGCCTTCGCCGCTGGGCATCGCGCTTGTTGTCACGCTTACCGTGGGCTGCATCGCCGCAGGCTGGGCATTTTCGGAAGTGACCGAACGAAAGACTGGTAAAGCAAGGGCATTTCTGCGCGCGCGGTTCGGCTAAAGGTTGCTTTGGCGGGGCCTGCCTGCCAAACAACGCCGACTGATCGGCCGCATGGCAAACTAGACGAAGGTGGGTTCATGTACGCAGCAGCGCTCGCCTTTTCCGTCGTCTGTTTCGTGCTGGTAACTGGGTATTTTGTCCGCCGTCCCAGCTTCAGCCTGTTCCATCCGCTGACATTTTATTCCGCATTTCACGGTTTCATTTTTGTGTTCCGGCCAATTCTGGCGCGGCTGAATGATTTCAATCTGGTGTACCGCGGTTATCAGTTCAGCCCGTCACTCAGCGATAAATTGACGGTAATCGTGGCCTCAAATCTGGGTTTTTTGGCGTTCGCATTCTTTTGTCTGATGTCGGGCGATGTTGCGATGCGGTTTAAGCAGGATAGTTTTGCCGTGGCCGAGCGCGAGCGGCTCAAGCCTTTGCTGTTCTGGGTGCTGGCAATCTGCGTACCGATCGGTCTGTATTCGCTGAGCAAGCTGTGGGCGGGTGCATCGGGGGCTAACGTAGATTTTGACACGATGATCCGCGATGCTGGCACCGGGGTTTACGTTAACACGCAGGGCAACGGCTATCTGGCGGAGGCGCAATTGATGCTGGCCACTTGCGGCGCGCTGATCGCCTGGATGTTCAGGTTTCGGTTGCTGGCAATCCTGCCGTTGCTGGGGTTTGTTTTGTTTCGCGCCGGGACGGGTGGACGCGGGCCATTTGTGACAGCGATGGTCACGGTTGGCTTGCTCTATTTGTACGAACATCGGCGCCGCTTGCCGAGCTTGCAGGTCGCAGCGCTGTTGCTTGCCGCCGTGGCGATCTTCAATGTCGTTGGGAACGATCGAGGGGTGGCAATCCGCCAAGCGCTGGGCGCCGAAAAGGGCTCGCAAATATTTTATAATACTCGCGCTAACGAGCGATTCCTTGAAGGGATGGATTTCGCCAATCTCGAATATTTCGAGTACCTGGTTTACGCGATCCCTCAGCGCACGCACACTTATGGCTATTTTCTGGATTCTCTGCAGGTGTTCACCGAACCGGTGCCGCGGGTGCTGTGGAAGGGCAAACCGGTTGGCGCTCCGTTCAACCGGATCAATCTTCTCGACTACGGACCGGCAATCGGGATGACACGCTCGCTGCCGGGCGAGGGCTGGTATTCGCTTGGCTGGCTGGGGGTGGTGATCTGGTGCGGGTTGTGGGGATATGTGCTCGGCTGGATTTACCGGCGGTTTGTCCAGGGACCGCAAAGCACATTCAAAACTGCCGCCTACATGATCTTTGTGCCAATCCTGATCGTGGCATTCCGCGATGGCTTGCTGGCCACTGTTGCACGTCAGGGCCTGTTCTACCTGGCGCCAGTGGTGCTGTGGTACGGGCTGGCGAAATACGCGGGTTTCCCAACAGCTGTAATGATGCGTGATGCCGCCATGCGCCGGTTTCGGCGCGACTCAGCGGGAGATCCTGCAGCAGCAGCCGAACCCGCAGTTGAAGCGCTGCCCCCCGCGGTGCAGCGCCGCCGGGCCGCGCTGCGGGCGGGGACCCCGCGCGAGGCATGAGCGGAGGCCTGGCGGGAGCGCGCATCGGGTTGCTGACTGCAGCCGCATCGCGGCTGGGTGGCGGCGTATTCGAAGCCGTAGTGGCACAGGCGCAAATCATTACGGCCTGCGGCGGAACTCCAATCGTGTTTGCCTTGGCTGATCCGCACAGCGCGGATGATCGCGAGCGGTTCGGTGCGGTGCAAGTCGAAGTGTTTCGCGTCAGTGGCCCCGGGCAAATTGGTTATGCTCCGCAGATCCTTGCTGCACTGCTCGGCGCGCGGCTGGATTGCCTGCATCTTCACGGCATCTGGATGTACCCCTCGCGGGCTGGCGCGGGCTGGGCCAAGGCCAGCGGGCGCGGTTATGTCATCTCGCCGCATGGCATGCTTGATCCGTGGATCACCGCGCGGGGCCGTTGGAAAAAGGCTTTGGCGCGCGTTGGATATGAGCGTGAGGGATGGCGCCGGGCGAGCTTTCTGCATGGGCTGACCGCAGCAGAATCCGCCGATATTGCGCGCGAGACCGGTCGCGGCGACAGCGCGGTCATCGCTAATGCCGCGCCGCCGATAAGTGTTTCGGGCACAAGGGGAGCGGCACGGGCGCCGCACCTAGCCTACATCGGGCGAATTCACCCCAAGAAGAATCTGCTGGCGCTGGTTGAAGCTTGGACCCTGACCGCGCACCCGAGCGGCAGCCGGCTGACTATTGCCGGGTGGGGCGAGCCAAGTGACATTGCGGCGCTTGAGGCCGCAGTCGCGGCTGCCGGGCCTGGGGTTCGGTTCGTTGGTCCGGTCTATGGCCTGGCCAAGCAAGCGCTGTTGGCCGAAGCTAAATTCATGGTTCTGCCGTCATTGAGCGAGGGCTTGCCGATGGCGGTACTTGAAGGATGGGCCGCCGGGACGCCGACCGTGATGACCGCGGCGTGCAATCTGCCCGAAGGATTTACGGGGCATGCCGCGATCGAATGCGGGACTTCACCGGATAAGCTGATTGGCCCGCTCGAACAAGCATTGGGGCTGGACCCGGCCGATTGGCAGGCCATGTCACAAAACGCACAAGTGCTTGCAGCGGGACAATTTTCGGCCGACACAGTCGCCGCGCGATGGGGCGAAACGTACTTGCGCGCAATCGCTTTGGGAGCGGCGACAGCCTGATGACCTTGCTTGATGCCAGCCAGACCGAACCGCTTAGAGGGGGTGCCAGTTTCTCGCTGGGAAACCGCTTGTGGCGCGCGGTGTGGATGTTGACCTGGCTGGTTTTTGCCCGGTTTACCCCGCCGCAATTGCACGCTTGGCGGCGGTTGGTGTTGTGCGCGTTCGGGGCAAAAGTGGGCCGCGGCGCGCGGGTCCATGCCAGTGTCACGGTCTGGTTGCCCGCTAACCTCGAGCTGGGTGAAAATGCGTTGATTGGGCCGGGCGCGCGGCTTTATAATCAGGGCCGGATCAGCATTGGTGCCACCAGCGTGATTTCGCAGCGCGCGCATCTGTGCGCCAGCTCGCACGATCTGTCCGATCCGCAGTTTCAACTGGTGCTCCGCCCGATCGTGATCGGAGCGCAATGCTGGGTGGCGACCGAAGCGTTTGTCGGGCCGGGGGTGACGATGGCGGATTATTCCGTGCTTGGCGCGCGCGGCGCACTGTTTGGTGATGCCGCTCCAGAAGGCGTGTACAGCGGCAATCCGGCGGTGCTGATCAAGCAGCGCCGACTGGGCCGGGCTAGGGCGCCTGAACCAGCTTAGGCTGTTCTAGCCAGACCTGCCCAGAGCGCGGTGTGGCGGCGAACGTCAGCAACTGCGCAAGGCAATGCCCATCGACCAAGACCGCAGCATTCCACAACCCGGTGGTCTGATCCAGATCGGCGTCAAGCCAGTTTGGCACCTCTCCCGGGCAAACCACAGCAGCGCGGATGTGATCGCTGGCCTGGCCGCGGCTGTTACCGGTGCGCCAGCTGAGCACATAGCGGCCCGGATCAAGCACGAGCAGCTGCGTCAGCACGGTTCGTGGCACATCAGCCATCCCGCTGGCCATCAACCGTTTGCCGTGGCCAGCGCCACTTGGCAGGACCGACAAAGCCATTTCGCCGCTGCCGATCATCGCCCAGGTAAACGCGCTCGGTTTGGCGGTGATATCAAGCGTCGCCAGCGATTCATCGCTGATCAGGCCGCTCCCAGCGACCGGGCAATGTTGCCGCCATAACAACGATCCGGCGCGCGGCTGGTTCAACACTGCGAGCCGGGTGGCAATCGGCGCAATTGCTTCGCATCCAACGATCAGGCCGCGGCCGGCCGCCTCATTCAGCACCGTAGCGCGCTGCAGCACGATGTCAGCGGGACGGTCGGCCACGTCGGTTGTATAAAAGCCAAGCCAGACCGGATTAAGCGCCATCCGCTTGATCATCGCCGTGCGGCCAGCCGGGTTGCGCTCCATCGGATCGATCAGGTTGCGTTGATACAGCAGCTGAGGTTGCTGGCGCAGCAGCGCATCAAGCCGCAAGGCAGCGATCTCGTAATTGCCCGAGGCCAGCGCTTTGCCCATCCAGTAGCTTTGCGTGATCGGGACGCGCCAGCCAAGCTGCCCGGCAATCCGGAAAGCCCGTTCGGCGGTTACCTGGTCGCCGCTGGCCAGCCGGCCAGCCCCGAACAAGGCAGCGCTTTGTGGGTCGGTCGGGGCGTTGACCAGCGCGCGTGCGCCAATCCTGGTGGCGGCCACCGCTTGACCGTCAGCCAGGGCTTGCGCGCCTAAAGTCCTGATCGCTTCGGAGGCGAACAGCGCGGGAACTTTGGCCGCGCGTTCAGGCTGGCCCGCGCTAAGCCGGTCAAGCCCGCTTCCCCATGCGGCGACGCAGTAAATCGCCGCGACGCCAGCCAGTCCTACCCGCGCCGACCAGCTCAGCTGTGTTCGGTGCGGTGCCGCTGCCATGATCAGCTTTTCGCCGGTTTCGAATCGTACTGGTAATATTGGTAACCGTAATATTCGGAATGCCGGTTACCAGCCTTTAGCGGATCGAACTTGGTCAGCACAGCGCCCAGCAGCACCGGACGCATCCCGCGCAGGCGGCGCAGCGCCGACTTGAGCGAACCGCGGCGGCTGCGATCGGCTTCGACCACAATCATCACCCCGTCGACCAGCGCCGACATCAGCGGCGCATCGGCCAAGCCCAGGATCGGCGGGCTATCGACCACGATCACCTCAAACTGGCGCGCGGCGGTTTGCAGTATTTCTTCCATGCGCCCGGTCGACAACAGTTCGGTCGGGCTGGGGGGGATTGGTCCGGCCGGCAGCAAGGTCAAATTGGCTTGCTCGGCCTTGACCGTGATCGATTCGAGCGGATCAGCCGAGGTGAGCAAATTGGACAGCCCGCGTTCGTTGCTGATATTCAATCGCGATTGCAGCGATGGGCGGCGCATGTCGGCATCGATCAAGAGCACCCGGCGGCCCATCCGGGCAAACCCGGTGGCGAGTGCCAGACTGGTGGTGGTCTTACCTTCGGAAGCTTGCGCGCTGGTGACCAGCATGATCTGCGGGAGACCCTGCGAGGTCGAATAAAGCAGCGACCCGCGCAACGAATTGTAAGCCTCTGACATCGGAGACTTGGGATCGAGCAGCGCCTGCTCGGGCGCTTCGTCACCAATCTTGGGCACCACCCCAAGCAGCGGCAAGCCGAGCTTGGTTTCGACATCTTCGGGTACCCGGATGGCATCGTCGAACTGATCGCGGAAGAATACCAGCATCGAAGCCAGACCCAGCCCGGCGATCAGACCCAGCAACAGGTTCTTGATCAGATTTGGCGAGGACGGCCCTTTGGGAACTTCAGCATTGTCGACGATCGAGATATTGCTCAGGCTGATGCCGGCCATCGCGTTAAGCGTCTTGTAGCGCTCGAGCAGACCATCATACAGCTGACGGTTGGTATCAGCCTCGCGCGCGAGCAGGTTGTATTGCACCGAGCTGTCCTGCTCGGATAGGGTCTGCGATTTGAGCTGCTCGACTTTGCCTTTGAGCGCCTGCTCGGTCGACAATGCGCCCTGATATTCCTGGCGCACCGAATTGCGGACGTTGCTGGCGACGGCGTTAAGCTGCTGGTTAATGGCGTTAAGCTGGGCCTGCTTGGCTTTGACAGTAGGATAGTCTTCAAGGTGGCGTGCGCGGTCCTGGCTCAATTCAGCCTCTACCGTGGCGCGCTCAGACAGCAGCGTCACCACCGTGGAATTGCCCAGAACCACTGGCGATCCGAGCAACGGACCGCTTGAAACAGCGCGCCATTTGCCTTCGGATTCGATCCGCCGGGCCGTTGCCTCGTTAGCGGCCATGTTAAGCTGTTGCATGCTCGATGCGGTCACCGAAGTGCCGCGATCGGTCCGCGACGACCCGTCAGGGTTTTGCAGTGTGCTACTGCCGGTGTTGATCAAGCCCGTGCTGCGGGCATAGGTATTAACCGCACGCTCCGATGCTTCGAGCCGTGCTTTGGCCTCTTGCAGCTGGTCGCCAAGGAAATTGCGGGCGTACGACGAACTGTCGAACTTTTGTTGCAGGTTCGCCTGGATAAACTCGCTCGCATAGGCATTTGCAATCTGCGCTGACAAATCGGGATCGCTCGACACGAACAGGATCGTCACGATCCGCGAATCGCGCGGCAAGTTGACCGACAGGTTGGACATCAACAAGCTGACTGCGGTATCGCGCTGTGCTTCGGGCGACATACCCGCCGGAGCCGCTGACACCCCTTGCGAACGTAGCAGCCGCGGATTGCCGATCAGGTTAAGCTTCTGCGCCACCCGCAGCGCAAGACCGCGGCTTTGCAGGATATCGACCTGCGTTTTGAGGAACCGGTCAATATCGTACGCAGCATCGCCGCTATCGCCGGGCGATTCGTCTTTGGAGCTCAGCACGCGGCCTGTGGTATTGCTGATCTGGATGCTGGCTGACGCGGTGTACCGCTTGGTCTGCAGCATGGTGGCCACCAGCGCGAGCGCGAGTGCCGCCGCTACGATCAGCGCAATCAGCCACAGGTTGGCGCGGATTGACGACAGGATATAGCGCAGATCGACCGCGGCCCGTCCGCCGCCAGCGTGCTCAAGCTGTTCGTTTGGATCAAATGCGACCGGACCCGGGTAGGGCGCGCCGTTGGCAGACACAAGGTTGGACACGACAGCTTTCCTTCGATCCGGGTGCTTAGCGGAAGATGTAGAACAGGTTGAACAGCGGGACCGCCTGCAAGAACTGCTTGAACGCGCCCTTCAGTCCGGAGCGCCCGACTACTACCGTATCGCCCGCCAAGACCAGCGGATCGGCAGCCTGACCAGCGCGAATTTGTCCGATGTCGAACCGCGCGCCGATGCGTTGACCGTCAAGCATCCGGAAGATCATAACCTCGTCGAGCCGCGCAGTGTCCGTGGTGCTTTTGGCCTGGGCAAGCGCGCTCAGCAGAGTAGTGCCCTGCGTTGCTTCAAAAATACCAGGTTCGCGCACATCGCCTTCGACGGCAAAGGTTGCGCGGCGGCGTTCAGAGACGCTCACGGTGACTTGGGGATTGCGGATATAGCGCACGCCCAACCGCCGCGTCACATCGTCACGCACTTCGCCAGGGCTGTGCCCAGCGACCAGAATTTCGCCAGCGAGCGGAACTTGAACCGTCCCCTTGGCATCGACAATGTAAGCGTCCGAGGTCAGCTCAGGCTCGCCCAGGACGCGGATTGCCAGATGATCGCCCGGGCGGATAATGTCCTCGCCGGGTTGATCGGCTCTGGCTTCGAGTGTGGTGTATGCGGCAGTGCCGGCTGGCAACGAATTGGCCGGGCCGTGTGCGCAGCCGCCCAGCGCCAGAGCGGACAACGTCATAGCCACTAAGGTAGCGAACCTGAACATGCGGATTACCTCGCCTCCCCTGAAACCGACTCTTGGCTGGCCACTTCACCATCGAGCCGCGGGGTCAGGAGTAGACCCGCACAGACTGCGCCAAGCGCTGCCAATGACATGGAACGAAAGGGATAATCAACCAGCGAATGCAAAGCCAGGATAACCAAAGTTGCCCCGGCAAACATTGCCAGCACTCCAGTTTGCCCGGGGCGGCGCTTCATCGCCTGCCAGAACGCGCGAGTGAGCATTAACCAAATTGCTGAAAGTGCCGCGACTCCGGCGATTCCGGCTTCGCTGGCCAGTTCGATAAAGTCATTATGGGCGCGGTTGGGCAGCGAAGGCCGCACCACTTCGAGCCGCTCGTCAGCGATCAGCGCAGGAACAAAATCCCCCATCCCGACCCCGAACGGAAAGTATTTCTGTGCCACATAGAGGCCATCGCGCCACAGTTGTGGCCGCAACTCCTCACTGAAATCGAATCGCGCAATGATCGCCGCGAGCACCGGATTGTCGCGCAGCATCAGTAGACCGATCGCCAGCAACCCAAGCGCGCCGGCAGTAGTGTAGGCCACCGTGCGCCATGACAGGACCAGCCATGGCCGCAAAATCCACAAGCTGGCGAGCAGCGGGACCGGCAGCAGGAAAATGCCCATCCGCGATGCCGTCAGCACCACTCCGAATGCGATCAGCGCAATGCTCGCGGCGGCAATGCCCAGGATCAGGCCGCGATTACGCGCGATGATGCGGCGATCGGCCAGATCGCGCAAAATGACGGGACTGGTCATCAATGCGATCAGCAAAATATCGGCGGTGCTATTATGGTTGGCTTGAAAACCGGCGAGCAGCGGATTGGTCACTTCGTAGAGATGAACCGGACTGGCATCGCCGGCCGACAGCTGCAACGCGCCCAGCACCAGCGTCGCCAGCGCAATCGCCGCGATGCTATATATCAACGTCATCCGCCCATCACGGCTAAGCGCGCTGGTCATCACCAGCATCAGCAGCGGCGGCAACAGCGATAACAGCGATGCCAGTGTGCGGTGCGGTGCCTGTGACCAGCTGCGCCATTGGTCTTGCGAATCGATCAAGGCGAGCGCGGCGCGTTCCAGCTCGCGCCCGGGCAAGGCGTGCCAGATAAACGGCGGCAGCGGGATTAATTGCAGCAGCGGCACCGCGGTAACCAGTCCGGCGATCAACCACGCTGGCCTTGGCACCCGCATCCAGTCAGGACCGGCCCAGGGTGTAAACAGCCACAGCACGAGCAGCACAGCCGCCAGCAATTCCAGCACCAGTTCGGGCAGCGGCGCAGGTGATCCGCCGCCACCGAGCACTAGTAACACGGCTAGAAAGCCAGCTGCCACTAGGCCCCCAGAACCGAACATCCGCGGATTTGTGCTTAGAAGCTGTGGACTGCGCAGAAGTGCCTCACCAAGAAATGCTACCCGCTAAAACGAAAGCTACGGGCAATGGCCAAGCCATGCCCGTAGCAAACTCTTTAGCAATCAAACAGCAGAAGGTTGGATTAACCGCGGCTGTTCGAGCTCAGCGCGACAGCCAGGCCACCAGCACCAACCACACCGACCAGCAGCGGGATCACCAAGCCGGAGCCGCTACCGCCGGCGCCAACGCCAGCAACCTCAGCTTCGGCCGACTGACCGACCATCGGCGATTCGGGGCAAGTACGATCACGCAGCATGCCGGTGATCACGTCTTCGGCATTTCCATTGGCACCAGCTGGCCCGGTCACCAGCGTGCAAACGCAGCTACCGTCGTTAAGCACCGAACGGGTCGAGGTGACCGTGCCCGAGTTACCGGTACGAACCACGTCAACGCGGCACATGCCCGACGCACCAGCGCCTTCGCCGTCAGCCACAGCCGCGGTGCGGGTTGGCATGGCTTCGAACGAGCGGACACCCGAGGTTCCGGCAACACCGGCTCCGACAAGGGCGACAGAAGCGGCGGCAGCGAGCAGTTGCGAAATCACAGTGGTGTACTCCTAGATGAATATTTAACCGTCAGATACCACGAGGATGGTTAGCGAGTCCAGCACCATCTTCAGCAAAATCGGTTGCAATCAATCAATTGCATCAATTGCTGCAGTGCATCAATCTGTAATGCGTCAACTGCCTGAAAGTTCCAAATAAAATCGACACGGCCGCGATCAACCGAGTTTTTTTCCGGACCGTCTAAAATGCGCGGTCGTGGATCAGCACCCCCAGCGTGCTGAACATAATCTTGATATCGCGCTGGAGCGACCAACCATCGAGGTACTCAAGATCGGCCTCGAGTCGGTCAGTCAGATCGACTTCGTGCTCGGTCGCGCCGCGGAAGCCGCGAATTTGCGCCAGCCCGGTCAATCCCGGCTTGAGCGCGTGCCGTTCCCAATAGCGTTCATCGACTTCCCAGAACAGCTTGTCCCCGGCTTGCGAGCCCAGCGCGTGCGGGCGCGGCCCGACGATCGACATCTCGCCCTTGAGCACGTTGAACAACTGCGGCAGCTCATCGAGGCTGGTACGCCGGATAAACGCGCCGACCCGGGTAATGCGCTGATCGCCGCGCGCGGTCGACTGGCTGCCGTGCTGATCCGCGCTGCTGACTGACATCGACCGGAACTTGTACATCTGGAAGAACCGGTTGGATCGCCCGACGCGGCGCTGCACGAACAGCGCCGGACTGCCGTCTTCAAGCAGGATGGCCACCGCCACCAGCAACAGCACCGGGCTGAGCACGATCACCGCTGCACCGGCCGCTGCGGTATCGAACAAGCGCTTGGTCACCCGCGCGCGCATCCCCAGCGGCCCGATCGAAACGCGCAGCAATCCGTGTCCAGCCACGATCCGCGCGCCGTGCGCACCCAGTTCGGCCACCGTATCGTCTACCACCTCGCCCGAAATGTTCGCGCCCTTGAGCAAACTGGCCCAAGCCGCCCGGCGCTCGGGCGGGCAGGTTACCACCACCCGGTCGATCGAGCGCAGCACTGAACCGATCCGGTTTAGCGCGGCTGGATCATCGAGCGCTGGGACCAGTTGCAGCTCGGCCGCGTTGGCGCGCATCGCGCCCGGCAAATCGATGCGCGGGCCATCGTCGTCGATCAGCAACTCGTTGATGATCCGCGTGCCGCAGCGCCACCGCACGAACGACCGCATCTGCAAGCGAACCCAGCACAGCAGCACGGCCGCCAGCAGCGCGCCCGCGGTCACCATCACGCGCGAAAATCCCGCGCTGCTTTTGGTGTAATAGGCGATGAACACCACTGCGGCGGCCGAAATCGCCAAAGCGCTCATCGCGCGGAGCATGCCCACTTGCGATGATTGCAGCGTGGAATGCGAATAGGCACCGTTATACAGCGCGACGGTCAGGAACACCGGCAGCAGCAATTGCGCCAGCAGCGCGGCCTGTGTCACTCCGGTGGCTGACAGATATAGAAAGCCTGCCAGGCAAAACCCCGAAAAGATCGCGATGATATCGCCGATCATCAGCGCCAGATAGGTTTGCAAGCGGCGCCGCTCGAGCGGCTGGGCCTGCTCGAACCGCAATCGCGCGTTTGCACTCGTTTCGCCCGGTGCGTTTGCACCCAAAGCGACAGGTTGTTTCATGCTGCGAGCCCGTGGACAAAGGGCGCCGGTGGCGCATTTCGCCGCACTCATGCCCAAGATTGCCGGGTTCTACAAGTCTGCGTTGGGTCGCGGGTCAGCCGCGCTGCGCGGCAAAGCGGGCAATGTCGCTCAGCCCTTGGGCCAGCAGCAGCTCGGCGGTCTGGCTGGAGCCAAGCAGCGCGCGGTGCAGCGCGGTCAGCCGGGCCACCAGCCGTGCCAGCCGCTTGCCCCGCCAGCGCTTGAGTTGTTCGGTCAGATCGCGGCGATCTTTCCAGAATACCCGCCGGGCCTGCACCTCGGTTTCCATCAAAGTGTGGACATCACCGCGCGGGCCAAGCCGCGCGGCCAGCATCGCAAGCTGCGCGGCGCGCCGCTCGAACGCCAGCAGCAGCCCGACCGGGCTTAACCCCAGTTCGCGCATCCGGCGCAATTCGCCCGCCAGCTTGCCCAGTTCCCCCGCCAGCACGACGTTGACCAGCGCGGTAAACCCGTCGTCATCGGTCTGCGCGCCGATCGCGTCGAGCGCTGGCATATCGGCGCGGCGCGGTGCCTCGGGCGAAGCATCGAGATAGAGCGCAAGCTTGGTTACCTCGGACTGCGCGAGCCTGGTGTCGAGCGCCGCGCCGCGCGCGATTCGCTCTGCCAGATCGCCGCCCAGCTGAACCCCGGCAGCATCGCCCATCACCCGCACGGCTTCGGCAACGCTGCGCAGGTCGGGCGGATAGAACATCGCCACCAAGGCATCGGGGCGCGGGGCGAGCAACTTGGCGACGCGCGATTTGTCGGTCGCGCTGCTCGCGACGATCAGCACCGGACACGCCTCGCCCGTGCCTTCGAGCAAATTGGCAATCGCATCGTAAGCTTCATCACCCGCAGCGCGGACCCAGATGTGACGTGTGTCGCCGAACAGCGAGATCGAGCGCGCTTCATCACCCAGCCGCACCGGATCGCGCTTCAGTTCGGGCCCGGTCAGTTCGATCCGTTCGCCCGGATCGGGCAGCAGCGCGGCGATCTGATGCGCGGCGTCGTGCGCGCCGGCTTCGTCGGGTCCGCAAAAGAAGAACACCCGCGCGCTGCGTGCTGCCTTGGCCGCCTGGCCCTTGAAATCCTTCTGGCTGGCTTTCACCCGTCCGGCCTTACTTGGCCGGAGCGTCGCCGCTGCGCAGCTTGATCGCAAGCCGCACCACGATCCGGTCAGCCACTTCTTTGGCAAGGTTTTCAAGCGCAGTCTGTTCGGCCGCGATGGTGGCATATTCGCTGCTGACCACATCGATCCCGGCGTCCGATCCGGCGGTTTCATCAAGCACGATTTTGCCGCTGGCGAGATCGACTAACTGGTAGCGCGCGCGAAGGGTGCGGCGTTCACGCGCGACAGTATCATCGCTCAGCAGCCCGAGCCCCTCGAGCTTGTCATCGAGCCGGACGTCGAGCCGGTAGCGGCCGGTGCCGCTGCGACCATTGCTGCCCATCCGGTCAGTCAGCGCGTTGCGCATCAGCCAGCCGGCCTTACCCTCGATCGGCGAAACATCGACCCCGGCGAGCCCTTGCGCGACGGTGCCACTGGCCCCGCCGGCGTACATCGGGTGCAGTCCGCAAGCGCTTAGCAGCACCGCCAGCGACAAAACCAAAGCGCGCTTCATGCGACGAGATTGACCAAGCGGTCGGGCACGACGATCACCTTCCTGACTGGCTTGCCATCTAGCGCACGCTGCACTTTGTCCGACGCCAGCGCAAGCGCTTCAAGCGCCTCGCGCGGCAGACCTTTGGGCACGGTCACCGTATCGCGCAATTTGCCGAGCACTTGAATTGCTACGGTTACCTCGTCTTCGATCAGCAGCGCCGGATCGACCGGTGGCCAGGCGGCGTCAGCGATGATTCCCGCGCCGCCGATCGCAGCCCATGCTTCCTCGGCCAGATGCGGCATCATCGGCGCGGCGAGCAGCAACAGCGTGCGGATCGCGGCCGAGCGGCTGGCCGATGGCGCAGCTTTTTCGGCCGCGCTGGTCAGCTCGTAAATCCGCGCGACCGCCTTGTTGAAGCCGAGCGCTTCGATATCGGCGGCGGCGGCGGCAACGATCTGGTCCCGCTTGCGGTCAAGCGCCTGATCCTCGCCGCTCGCCGCAGCGTCGTACTGCCCGGCGAGCCGCCACAGCCGCTGGACGAACCGCGCGCAGCCTTCGATCCCGGCTTCGGACCACGGCAGATCGCGCTCGGGCGGGCTATCCGACAATACGAACCAGCGCACCGCGTCGGCGCCGAACTTTGCGATGAAGTCGTCGGGATCGACCACGTTCTTCTT
>JANMCG010000095.1:0-6820 GCA_031361075.1 Novosphingobium sp.
GACCAGCTATCACGCGGCGGGCGGCATGAACGTGCGGGTCGATAGCGGGCTTTACGCCGGGTACAAAATCCCGCCGTATTACGATTCCATGATCGCCAAACTGATCGTCAAAGGCCGCACCCGCGAAGGCTGCATCATGCGGTTGAAGCGAGCACTGGAAGAGATGGTGATCGGCGGGGTCAACACGAGCATCCCGCTGCATCAAGCGCTGATGAAGGATCCCGATTTCATCGACGGGAACTACACGATCAAGTGGCTGGAGGAGTGGCTGGCGAAGCGGGTGAGTTAATCTTTCTTATGCCAACCGTCCCGGCGGATAAGCCAAATATGAAAAATATGGGCACTAACAAATCCTGCCGCCACAAAAGTGAGCGCTCCGAGCATGGCAGCCACGTCGGGTCCCCATTGTAGAGGTAACAGGAATGCAATGGGCAGCGCTGTCATCAGATAAAGCGACGGAGTGAAGATCAAAGCGATCTTGCGCGATACACTCCACGTGGGCCGACCATCAAATCCCCACTGCATTGGTAACTTGTCTGAGGGGGGCAACGACTGATTTGCCCGCAATGAAAGTCCGATCAAGACAATCATCGATAACAGCACCAGACCAAAATAAGCCGCCAGCACCATGTTCGCCTACTCCAACGGCACTCCAGGCATCTGCTTCGCCGTCCGGATCGTCAGGCTCGTCTTCACACTCGCCACATTCGGCGCAGGCGTGAGCTTTGAAGTCAAAAACTCCTGAAAGCTCTGCAGGTCCTTGCTGACGATCTTGAGGATGAAATCGATCTCGCCGTTGAGCATGTGGCATTCGCGCACCTCGGGGAGATCGCGCATCGCTTCTTCGAACTGGCGCAAAGCCTCTTCGGCTTGGCTCTTCAGGCTGACCATCGCAAAGACGGTGATCGCAAAGCCCAGTTTCGATGAATCGAGATCGGCGTGGTAGCCGCGGATTACGCCCAGTTCCTCAAGCGCGCGGACCCGGCGCAGGCACGGCGGCGCAGTCAGTCCGACACGCTGCGCCAACTCGACATTGGTCACCCGGCCCTCGTCCTGCAGTTCAGACAGCAAGCGCCGGTCGATCGAATCGAGATTGGCCATTAATACCCCTTCCGCGCCGTCAGACAGGCTCTGCGACCTGCTTTTGGCAATAATAGCGCCAGAGGATAACCCTTGGGCCTAATTTTATTGTTTATGCTCGCAACTGTCCCGCTTTGCAACGCACCTTTCGTGGCCGTTTGGACTGGGGACAAGTCTGCTAGGCCGCCTCGCGCGCACCCCGCGTCAGGGTTTAGGAACCGGCATGCATTTCGATGATCGCCTCGCCACCGTGCTGCGCATGCGCGCTGACGGAACTGGCTTGCAGCGCATCCAATACCGCCAGCTGCTAGATCTGCTGGGAACCTCGCCGGCCGAAGCCCGCGGCGAACAGCTTGATGCAGCTTATGACCGGCTGGCCGCAATCGGGGCAGCAATTGCTCCGGAGGACCGCGCGGCGATGCTGGGTGATGCGGCGCTGCGGCTGCGATCGCCCCGGTTGGTCGCGGCGCTGAGCAACGGCGAGCCGCGTGTGGCCGCAATGGCGTTGCACCGTGCGCAGCTTAGCCCGGAACAATGGCTCGACCTGATCCCCGCGTTGCCCCCCGCCGCGCGCCCGGCGCTGCGTCAGCGTGATGATCTGCCCGGCGAAGTTGCGCAGCTGCTGGTGCGGCTGGGGATCAACGACCGCGCCCTGCCCGCTGCGGCGGATGCGCGCGCTGAGGTTCTGCCGTTGGCAACTGCCACGGTGCCGCCCGCCGCCAACGAAAGCGCGAACGATTTACCGATCGTACTGCAGGCAGACCTGCCGGAGCGCGACGACGGTATTGGCGCGATTGTCCGGCGGATCGAAGCGTATCGCCGCGCCAAGCAAGTGGTGGACCAGCAGACTGCAGGCGATTCGCCGCGGCTTCCGCTGGGCGAAGAGCATGTGTTGAGCGTTGGCGAAACCGTACGCGCGGCCGATTTCGCCAGCGACGCGAAGTTGCGGATCGTGTGGTGCGATGCCGGTGTCGCCCCGATGCTGACCGGAATGCGGCTTAACCGCACCGCGCCGATTGCGCAGTCACTGCGCCAGCGCCAGCCGCTGGCCGCGCAAATGCTCGAGCTACCGGGTGCCCCTGCCATTGCCGGACAGTGGCAAGTCGACGCGGCGCCTTGGTTCGATCCGCTGACCGGGCAGTTCATCGGCTATCGCGGGCGTTTGCGCCGTCCGGCCCCGGCCATCGCACCGCTGATCGCCAATCCGCCGGTGACTGATAGCGTCGCTGACCGGATCCGCCAGATGCTGCACGAATTGCGCACTCCGGTGAACGCCATTCAGGGCTTTGCAGAAGTGATCCAACAGCAGTTGTTTGGCGCGGTCCCGCATGACTACCGCGCGCTCGCGGCCGGGATCGCCGGCGATGCCGCACGGATCCTTGCGGCGTTCGAAGAGCTCGAGCGGCTTGCGCGTCTGGAAAGCGGCGCGCTGGAGCTTGATCCGGGCGAGACTGATTTGCCTCGCCTGATCGAAGCGACCGTGGCGCAGCTGGCCGCGCACACCAAAAGCCGGGGTAGCGGGTTCTTGCTCAAGCTAGACGTCGCAGCGCTACCGGTGGGGTTGGCACAGCTTGAGCTTGAGCGGATCGCGTGGCGGTTGCTGGCGACGCTGGCTGGCACCAGCACACCGGGCGAGCAGCTTAAACTGCGGTTGCGCGATAAAGACGGCATGGCCCGGCTCGACGTGGCTTTGCCCGCGTTGCTCGCAGCCAAGCCCGGCGATAGCTTGTTTGAAAGCAGCGCCGGCGCGGTTCCGCAAGTGATTGCGGCGGGCGTGTTCGGAGTCGGCTTTGCGCTGCGGCTGGCGCGCGCCGAAGCGCGGGCGGCGGGCGGTGATCTGGTCCGCAAAGCCGACCGGTTGCGGTTAACCATGCCGGGGTTGACCGCCGCGCGCGCGGGCCATACCGAGAGCGGCGAGGCAATTCCGGCCAGTCCACGCTAACCGGTTAACAGGGTGACACAGATTGGCGGCCACACGGATCACCGACTTGCCCACGGCTCCCGATCTGGTGCGGTTCAAACCGCAATTCGGGCAACGCTTTTTGCTGACTGTCGACACCGAAGAAGAATTTGACTGGACCAAACCGCTCGCGCGTGAAGAACACACGGTGCTGACCGTCGCGCGGCTCGGCAAATTTCAGGAATTTTGCGAAGGCCAGGGCGTGGTCCCGGTTTATCTGATCGACTATCCGATTGCCACTTCGTCCGCCGCCGCCGAAATTCTGCGTCCCTCGATCGCCGCGGGCCAGGCCGAGGTCGGGGTTCAACTGCACCCGTGGGTCAGTCCGCCGCACGATGAAGAGGTCAACGAGCGCAACAGCTTTGCCGGAAATCTGCCGCCCGACCTGGAACGCGCCAAGTTTCGTAAATTGCGCGATGCAATTGCGGAAAATTTTGGCGCGGCCCCGCTGATTTATCGCGCCGGGCGGTACGGCGTCGGACCCAATACCGCCGAAATTCTGGCCGACGGCGGCATCGCTATCGATACCTCGGTGCGTTCGTGCTTCGATTACTCGTCGCAAGGCGGGCCTAACTTTCGCACATTCCCGCTCCGGCCCTATTGGCTCGACCGTACCAAGGGCTTGATGGAATTGCCGCTTACCACGGTTTATTGGGGATTGTTGCGGCAGATCGGCGCATGGCTGTATCCGCAGATGTGGCGTGTGCCGCGGCTGCGCGGGTTGCTGGCGCGGATCGGGATGCTCGAGCGGATCCCGCTCACCCCCGAGGGCGTTACTATCGAAGAAGCGGTGCGCGGAATCGACATTGCGATTGATCTTGGCCTGCCGGTGCTGGTGCTGTCTTTCCATAGTCCGTCGCTCGCCCCCGGCTATACGCCCTACGTGCGCAGCGAGGACGATCTGGACGCGCTGTATGACTGGTGGCGGCAGGTTTTTGCGTATTTGCGCCAGCGCGGGGTTGCGCCAACCACGGTTAGTGAACTTATCGATGCCGCGGCGCTTGCGTAACGGGCCGCGCCCAGCTAACGCGCGCCGTCGCTTCGCCTGATGGGCCTGTAGCTCAGTTGGTTAGAGCTGGCCGCTCATAACGGCTAGGTCGCGGGTTCGAGTCCTGCCGGGCCCACCACGGCGACAGAGATACCCCAGGTCGGGGAGTGGCGCAGCCCGGTAGCGCGCTTGCTTTGGGAGCAAGATGTCGCAGGTTCGAATCCTGTCTCCCCGACCATTTCTTCCAAACCCATCAGCTTGACTGGCACTTGGCGCTGCTGCGCTCAGCGCGCCAGCGCCTTGCCTGTCGCCAATTCGGGCGGCGCAACTGCTGGCGCGGTGGCAGCGGTTACTGCAGCGCTGAGCGAACCGACATAGCCGTCAGCCCCAAGCGCCGTTTGAATAGCATCGTCGCTTAGCGCCGCTTCGCCTTCAGGCCACAAGCCCACGATGATGCGGGCTTGCGGCGCCTTTTTGCGCAGACGGCGGATCAAAAAGCGAAGCTGTGCTGGCGAACCGGTGAGTTCAAGATACGATACGATTATCATATCGACGTCCGTCAAGTCCAACTGCGTCAGTTCGGTTCTGGAGGCATCGCGATGCCGCACGATCCGCGGGTTAAGCCCGCGCCGTTCAAGAGCTTGTGCCAGCATCGCGGTAACTGCGTCGTCAAAAGGCCCGCGGCCCGCCAAACATAACAGCCCGGACGGAGCGCCAGCAAATGTTTCTGGCGCATTCTCGGCATGGTCCTCGTGCGCCCCCAGATCGTCTATCACTGCCATCATGGTGCGGGTCATCTTGGCAATGCGCGCTGCGTCGATGATCCCCCGCGCTTCGTCTATCGCCGCGAGTTTAAGTGCTGCGAGCACCACATCATCGAAATAGGACAGCAAATCGCGGTCGCCCAACATCACCTCGGCCTGCGCCAAAGCTTCATCGGCATTGTCGGCAAGCACGCGCTGGTAGAACCCCTCGACCGGCGTCAGCGCCGGACGATCCCCCAATAGCACGTCAAAAAATTCGAGCGCCTTCACATGCCGGCCGAGCACCACGAAGCACAGTGTAAGCGGCGTGGAGATGATCAGGCCAATCGGGCCCCACAACCACGTCCAGAAGATCGCTGCGATGATAACCGAGACTGGCGAAAGTCCGGTCGAATGGCCGTAAAGCAGCGGCTCGACGATATAACCCAAGACAGCTTCGGTCGTTAAAAAGAACGCGGCGATGAAGATTGCCGTCAACCAGCCTGGATCGATCGCAAGCCCAAGCGCAATCGGCCCCATCGCGGCAAGGATTGCCCCAACATACGGGACAAACCGGCACATCCCGGCCAGCACGCCCCATAAAGCGGGCGACGGAATGCCAAACAGCCACAGCCCAATCGCGACGATGATCCCAAAGGTCGTGTTGATCCCCAGTTGCGCCAGAAAATAGCGGCTCAGCCGCAGGCCAGCATCATCCAACGCCATCGTGGTGCGATGCAGATCACCCGACCCAAACACGCGGATCAGCCGATCGCGCAAATCTTCCTTCTGCATCAGCACGAAAATCGCGACGATCAAGACGATGAAAGTTGTTTCCAGTGGGCCCAGGACCGGCGCCAGAATTGCCCGGGTCAGCTCAAGCGCAGAAGCCTTGGGCGGCGAAACTTCGACCAGGATTGGTCCGGGTGAGACGCCGCCGATTGCACTGGCGGCTGGGGCCGACGCTGCAGTGGTCTGGGCCGGCGGCGCAGCGCGCACCGGCTTGGGCTTTACAACCAGATTGGTGACAGCTTGGATCCGCGAAGTCGCCACGCCTTGCAGCAATTCGACCTTGGCTTCGATTGCGCTGGCATATTGGGCCGTGTTGTCGCTGAGCGCTGCCGCCTGACTGCCTATCAGAGTGCCGACCGCGCCGATGATCCCAAGCGCCGCCAACACCGTGATGATGACGGCAGGAGCGCGCCACAAGCGTGCCCGCTGAAGCAGGTTCACCAGCGGCGAGAGAATAAACGCCAGCATCACCGCCAGTGTGATTGGAATGAGCACGTCCTGCCCGAAGTATAGGGCTGCGACGGTTAGCGTGCCGACCGCCACGCCAAGCAGTTGCCTCAGCACAGCAGCGTTATCTGCGGTTGGCGGACCAGGCTCAAGTTGATCGGTCACAGCGTCACGATAGCCCGCCACCTTGTCACCGACCGGCGTCCACCCTGAAACCTCCGCTGCATTATCCGACATCCCAAGCTTCCTGACTGTTAGAGAAATAGCGCGCGTTCCATCCACCGCAGCCAATCGGCGGCAATAGTGACCTAAGCGGCTGGCTTGGTCACTCTGTTTCATGCCAACCCGTTGAACCAAACGGCGCGCCGCTCAGGTGAAACGATGCGCCGCAGCCAGTCTCCGTTAGTACCGCTGACTAAATCTAGCGCCACTTCGGCGAAGACTTTTCGCCATGAAAGGCCCAGGCTATTGCGTAACCTATCGCCCCGGCGGTCAGGAGCGCCAACATCGTGTTTTCACGCGTGACCGATAGCGCTCGCCCAGCACCGTCACGGACCAGCGGCGCGGCGCGATCAAGCGCCGAACCGACCGCCTCTTTCGCGTCACCGTAAACACTCTAGGCAGCGCCGGCGATCTGGTCGATCAGACCTTCAGCGCGCAATTCGTCATCCCCCGCCAGTTTGCCCACCCTGCCTTCTATCTGCCCGCCTAAGTTACGAGCAACGCCCTCAAATTGATCGCCATTCATACTGTGCAGCCCTTGTGAAAAAGTTCTTCGCGATTGACTGGGGATTCATAAAAAGCAGTCGG
>JANMCG010000155.1:0-26205 GCA_031361075.1 Novosphingobium sp.
GCAACTGTGATACCGCGAGCGACAAGTCGGTGCCTCCTTGGCCGGCTTCTTCCTGACTGCGCAGGAACCCGGTCTGCTCGCGCCGCTGCGCGGTCTGATCAAGCCAGTTGAGCCGCGCGCCGATCACCGTCTGCTGCGTACTGAGCGTTTCAAGCCCGGCATCCAGACCAGCCAGCGCATCGCGTGCGGACTGCGCCGGATCGAGCGCCGCGCCTTGCAGCGCGTCGCTGAGAGTCTTGAGCACTGCGAACAGATCGGTGGAGGCGCTGCCGACAGAAAAGTTAAGCGCCTCGGGCCCGGTAATCCCGCGCGCCACGCTTTGACCATCGCCCAAAGGAACCTGCGCTGCGGCGGCACTGCCGGTGTAGATCGCCGCCCCAGCGGCGTTTAGCGTATAGGCTGCGCCAAAACCTTCGCCGCCGAGCAGCGCATGGCCGTAATTGTCCGGGGTGTTGGCCAATTGCACCAGCTGATCGCGAATTTGCGCAATCTCTGTGCCGATTGCGGCGCGCTGCGCGGGCGAAAGCGTGCCGTTGGCGGCTTGCACCGTCAGTTCGCGGATGCGGATGACGGCGGTGCCGACACTCGACAAGGTCTGGTCGGCTTGCAGCAGATCAGCTGTCGCCGAAGCGGCCAGATCGGCATCGATTACTGCACTGCTATCGGCCCGCGCGAGCACGCGCAGCCGTGCCGCTGCGACCGGATTGTCGGATCCACGAGTGAGCTTGTTTCCAGTGCTGATCGCAGTTTGCAGCCCTTCGGCGCGTGCGCGAAGCGCGGCCATGCTTTGGTTCGACCGTTCGTAAAAAGTGTTGGTGCTGATGCTGGTCATGGCTTGTCTCCCGCGCGCGCTACCGGATCGCCAGCAGCGTATCGAACAAGTCGGACGCAATCTGGATCGCTTTGCTGCTGGCCTGAAAGGCCTGCTGGAACCGCACCAGATTGACCGCCTCGTCATCAAGGTTGACCCCCGACTGATTGTCGAGCGCGAGCTTGGCCGCACCGGCAATGGTTTCGAGCGCTTCGCTGGTCAGCTGACGGCCCTGCGCTGCGCTCGAAAGGCCGAACAGCAAGGCATTGGCTTGCCCCGGCACATCGGCGCTGGCGAGCGCGCCGCGCAGCGCCGTCAGGCCTGCCGGATCGCGGCTGCCGGCGGGCGCGCCTGCCGGTGCGGTGGCGAGCCCCGCGCCTGTAACGAGCGCGAGTGCAATCCCGGCCGCGCCGCTGCCCGCAAACAGCGGTTGCCCGGCGCTGCCATCGAGCGCGGTGCCATTGGATTGCGCGGTATTGGCGGCGGCGATCAGCGAGTTTGCGATGGCATCAAGCTGCGTGTGCGTTGCGCGGACCATCACGAGGCCCTGGGCTTGCCCGGCAAGCGAACCCGCCGCCGGAGCCACCGCCGCCCCGCCAAGGTCAAACGCAATCGTCCCGTCTGCCGCCGTGGCCAAAGCCAGCGTGGCGGCCACATCGCCGCTGACCAGCGGCGGCCCCGCCGCCCCGCCGATCCGTACGTTGACCGACTGATTGGCGGCAAATGTCGCAGTAATATCGGTCAGCCCCGACAAGTCCTGCAGCAGACTGTCACGCTGATCGAGCAGGGCAATCTGATCGGTGCCGGGCTGCGTGCGCAGCAGCTGGACATTGACCCGCGCCAGCTGCTGGGCGAGCTGATTGACTTGCGCGGTGCCAGCGGCGGCATCGAATTGCAGGCCGCCGCGGACCGCGTCCAGGCCCTGCGCGGCAATGCCAAACGTGCGCGTCAAAGTCCGCGCGCTTTCGATCACATTGGTGCGCAGCGACGGGTTGACCGGATCGGCGGTCAGCCGCTGCAAGCTATCGTCAAACCCGGTCAGCGCCGGATACAGCTGCCCGGTCTCCAGCGCGCTTTCGGCATTCTGATAGGCTGCCAGTTCGGTCCCGGCGCGCGCGGCGTCGCTGCCGGTGCGGCGCGTTTCGGACTGGCGGAAGGCATCGACATTACGGGCGATCCCGGCCACCCGCACGCCGTTCAGGGACAGCGTGCCATTGTAGCCAAACCCACTCGCCCCGGCCAACTCGCTCAGCTGGATTGAACGCCGGACGTAACCCCGGGTCGCAGCGTTGGCGATGTTTTGCGACGAAACGTCCAGGGCGGCACGGGCCGCACGCACGCCGGTTGCGGCAATGTTAAGCAGATCGGATGACATCGGCTAACCTTTCCGAACCGCGGACGGCGGTGCCAGCTGCGCGCTCAACTGACGCTCAATCATTTTGGCCAGCCCGAACGCGCCGGTATCGGCGGCAACGTCTGCAAAGTGGTCGTCCTGCATCGTCCGGAAAGTTTCGAGCCCCTGCCCGCCCAGCACAGCGCCGCCAAAATCGCTCCTGCGCGCGGCGGCCAGCATCTGGCGCACGAAGATCGCCTCGAACTGCCGGGCCGCAGCGGCAAGCTGGGCGCGGTCGGTGCTGCGGCGCTGGTTGGGCGAGCCGCTGGCGAGTGTGGGGGCTGACAGCGGGCTCATATCACTTCGATCTCGGCCTTGAGCGCGCCGGCTTGCTTGAGCGCTTCGAGGATTGCGACCAGATCGGATGGAGTGACGCCGAGCAGGTTGAGCGCATCGACCAGCTTGGCCAGCGAAGCGCCGGGCTTGAATAGCGCCACGTGGCGCACGTCTTCGTCGGCGCTTAGCGTGCTGTCTTGCTGCACCGCAGTCTGGCCGCGTCTGAACGGGCCGGGCTGGACCACCACGGGGCTTTCATCGATCCGCACGGTCAGCTTGCCGTGGCTGATCGCCGCTGGGTAAAGTTTGACCGCCGAATTGATTACCACGGTACCGGTGCGGCTGTTGACCACCACCTTGGCCGGGCTTTCGGCCGGGGATACTTCGATCATCTCGATTGCCGCCATCATCGTGGCGCGGTCGTTGATGGCGGGCGGCAGGCGCAGCGACAGGGTCATCCCGTCGTCGATGGTGGCGGTGCCGGGCCAGCGCTGGTTGATCGTATCGCGGATCCGCGTCGCGGTGAGGAAATCGGACTGATAAAGGTTCCATTGCAGCGCTTCGCCCGACGCAAACCCGGTGGACACGGTGCGCTCCACGCTGGCACCATCGGCAATCCGGCCCACGGTGGGCACATTGACGGTCAGCTTCGATCCGTCCGCACCCGAAATCCCCAGCCCGCCGACCGCAAGGTTGCCCTGTGCCATCGCATAGATCTGACCGTCCGCGCCGAACAAAGGCGTCATGATCAAGGCACCGCCGCGCAGTGATTTGGCCTTGCCCATCGCCGAGACGGTGACGTCGATCCGCTGGCCGGGCTTGGCGAAAGCGGGGAGATCGGCGGTGATGATCACCGCGGCTGCGTTCTTGAGTGCGGGGTTGACCCCGGGCGGCAGTTGCACGCCCACCCGGCCCGCAACGCCGTGCATTGCTTGCGTCACATATTCCAAGCTGTCATCGCCGGTGCCCGACAGGCCGACGACCACGCCATAGCCGGTCAGCTGGTTGGTCCGCACACCCTGGAACTTGCCAAGGTCGCGTAGGCGTTCGGCGTGCGCGGGGGCGGGCGAGAGCAGCGCCAGTGCGCACAAAATCGAGGTAAGAAATCGCAGCATGGCACTCACCCCCTCAAAACGGACTGATCAGGCTGAAGAATTTCGACAGCCAGCCCGCACGGCTGGCGCGGCTGACCGGGCCATTACCGGCATATTCGATGTGCACGTCGGAGACCCGGGTTGACACGATACGGTTGTCAGAATCGATATCGGCGAGCCGCACGATCCCGGACACCTGCACCCATTCCTCGCCCTGGCTCAGCAACAAGCGCTTTTCTCCGCGAATCAGCGCGGTGCCGTTGGAACGCACCGCAACGATCGTGACCGACACCTCGCCCCCCAACGTGCTTTGCTGGGCGGCGCTGCCATCCCCTTTGAACGACGTGCTGCCGCCGATGTTAAGGCTGGTCGGCTTGATAAAACTGAGCGGGCCGGTGGTGGGCGGGGTAAACCCAAACCCGCCGCTTTTGGAGCTTTTCGATCCCGCCGATTTGCTGGTGGAAGTGTTCTCGGTCAGCACGATCGTGATGGGATCGCCGACCGCGCGGGCGCGGTGCCCGTCGTATAGCGCGGCATAGCCATTGGCGGCGTTGAAGATCCCGCCGTCGGGGGCTTTTGGCGCGGGCAGCGGGAGCGGGAGCGCGGCTTCGTAGCCGGGCTTTGGTTTGGGGCCAGCGTTTGCTTGTCCAGCCAACGCCAATGCAGACCCGGCCAACATCCAAACCCCGCACAGCCTGAGCCTGTCGAAGGCCACGCGCCGGGCGTCGAGCTTGGGGCCAGTGTAGCACGCGTGCTTCGACAGGCTCAGCATGAGCGGGTGTTGGAGGAAACTCATTGTCGTCTTCACAGCGTCTGGTTCGCGTTCTTGAGCATCTCATCGACCGCGCTGATCATCTTGGAATTGATCTCGTAAGCGCGCTGGCATTCGATCATGTCGACCAGTTCCTCGACCACGTTGACATTCGAACTCTCAAGCATGCCTTGGCGGATCGAGCCGCGCCCGCTTGTCCCGCCAGCGCCGACTTGCGCCGCGCCGCTCGCGCCGGTTTCGGCGAGGAAGTTGTCGCCCAGCGCCTGAAGACCCGCCGCGTTGGCGAAGCTTGCCACGCTGATCTGGCCGATTTCGGTCGGCGCAGAGCTGCCCTCGGTGACGACACTGACGGTCCCGTCCTGCGCAATGGTGACCGATGAAGCGCCTTCGGGGATCGCGATCGCCGGCTGGACCGGATAACCCTGCGCGGTGACCAGCTGGCCCTCGGCGGAGCGGGTGAAATTGCCGGCGCGGGTATAGCCGAGCCTGCCGCCGGGCAACTGCACCTGGAAATAGCCATCGCCATCGAGCGCGAGATCGAGCCCGTTGCTGGTGACGTTAAGCGTGCCTTGCGTGGTGATCGAGCTGGTCGATTGCACCGCCACCCCGGTGCCCAGGTTGAGCCCGGTGGCATAAACGGTCTCGTTAGAACTTGGCGCGCCCGCGGTGCGTTCGTTCTGGTAAGCCAGCGTGGCGAAATTGGCGCGGTCGCGCTTGAACCCGGTGGTCCCGATGTTGGCAAGGTTGTTAGCGATGACCCGCATCCGCGAATCCTGCGCTTCGAGCCCGGTGCGGGCGACGTGCAATGCTGAAGTCGGCATGGGTATTCCTTTCAATTCCTCCCCCTCCGGGGGGAGGGGGATTATCAGCTCATCCGCAGCAGGCTGGCGCCCTGTTCGTCGAGTTCCTTGGCTGTTGCGACCAGCTTGGTGCGCATGTCGAACAGCCGCTGGGCTTCGACCATTTGGACGAGGACCTCGCTTGTCCGGACGTTAGATTGTTCGAGCGAGCCAGAACTCAGCCGGGCTTCGGCATCCGGCGGGAGTACCCCGCCACCGTCCACCCGGAACAGGCCATCCAGCCCTTTGACGATCTGGCTGCCGTGCCAGCTGACGAGTTTAAGCCGCTCGATTTGCTGGGGCGGAGCGGCGGGATCGGAACTGTTGCTGACTAAGACCGCGCCGTCCGCGCCGATGCTGACAGTGCTGCCTGGCGGCACCGAAATCGGGCCGTTCTCACCCAGCACCAGAGCGCCATCGCCGTTAGTCAGCACGCCGGCCGGGGACAGCGACAAGTCGCCGCGCCGGGTGTAGGCCTCGCTGCCGTCCGATGCCTGGACGCTGAGCAGGCCGTCGCCGCTAAGCGCTACGTCGAGCGGGCGACCGGTCTCGACCACAGCGCCGGGGTCCATCGATGCCCCATAAACCGCCGCGCTGGTCAGCGCGCGCACTTCGAGGTTGGACCCGTCGAACGCGGTGCTTTTGAGCGTAGTCGGAGTGGCCGCCATCACCTCGGCCCGAAAGCCGGGGGTTTGGGAATTGGCCATGTTGTTCGCGATCATCCGCTCGCGCGCCATCGAGGCGTTCATGCCCGAAACGGCGGTCCAGATCAGACGGTCCATTGCCTAGTCCCTTACCGTTCTGCTTCAGGTGCGCAGGTTGATGATCGTCTGCGACAGCTGGGTCGCGGTATCGATCGCTTTGGCGTTGGCCTGGAAATAACGCTGGGCGGTGATCAGCCCGACCATCTCCTCAGCGATGTCGACGTTCGATTGCTCAAGGCTGCCCGAGAGGATCGTGCCGAACCGCGAGGTGCCGGGCTGGTTGTAAGTGGCGCTCCCCGAAATGCCGGTCGCTTGCCAGTTCTGTCCGCCGGTCTGGAGCAGGCCCGAAGGCGCGACGAAGGAAGCCAGTGCAATCACCCCGATCGATTGGGTCGATCCATCGGCATAGCTCGCGATCATCGAACCGTCGGCCTTGACGTTGACCGCGAGAAAATCCGACCCAGCGGAATTGGTCAACGGGGCCTGCGCGTCGATCGGGGTGGTTCCGGTGACGTTACCCGCAGCGTCGACCGGGAGCACTTGCAGCCGGTTGCCGGCGTTATCGAGCACGAAACCCGCGCCATCCATCGAGAAGTTGCCGTTGCGGGTGTAAAACGTCTTGCCCGACAGCGCGCTCACCGTGGTGAAAAATCCGTCGCCGTTAATCGCCAGATCGAGCGACGAGCCGGTTTGCTGGACCGGCCCGAGCGCAAAGTTCTGGTCGATCGAGAGCACGGTCGAACCCAGCCCCTTGATCAGCTTGGGATTGCTCGACGCGCTGCCCGAGACGAGGTCGGAAAAATTGATCCGGCTCTTCTTGAAGCCCGTGGTTTCGGCATTGGCGAGGTTGTTGGCGATCACCGATAATTCGGTTTGCGCGTTCTTGAGGCCGTTAAGCGAGGTGTAAAAGGACATTTGCGGGCTCCTTTAGGTGGTGGTCGAGGTGGCGGTCTGGGGCGGCTTGGCGGCGAGCGCCTGGGCCAGCTGGGCAGAAATCGCCTTCAGCGTTGCGTTGATATTCTCGATCCCCGAGAGCGAGGAGAACTGCGCCATCTGCGCGATCATCTCCTTGTTATCGACCGGGTCGGTCGGGTCCTGCTGCTTCATCTGCGTGGTCATTAGACGGATGAAGTCGGCTTGGCCAAGCACCTGCGACGGGGCTTTGACGGGTGCGCTGGCGGCGCTGGTAATTGCTGATAGGTTCATTTCATCCTCCCAAATTACTTCATTCTAAGCGTATCGAGCATCAATTGCTTGGCGGTGGAGATCGCCTCGACCAGGTTCTGGTACTGGCGCGAGGCATCGAGCATTTCGACCATCTCGGCGTTTTCATCGACCGGGGCGGTCCAGATATCGCCGTTCGCGTCAGCGAGCGGGTGATTGGGGCTGTGTTCCTTCGCCGGCGCGGCGCTTTCGCGCATCACGCCGCTGACCCGCACTGTGGAAAGGCCGCTGGCGCGGTCGTAGTCTTCGGCGAACACTGCACGAACCGGGCGGTAAGCCGCGTCCTCGCTGCTCGCGACCGTCCCGGCATTGGCGAGGTTGGACGAGGCGGCGTTCATGCGGACGAGTTGCGCCGACATGCCGCGCTGGGCGACGCCGAACAGGGTCAGGGGAGAAGGACCAGCCACGCTTATTCGCCCTTCAGCGCGCGCGTGACGGTCTCTGTCCGGCCGCGAATAAAGCTGAGCGTCGCCTCGTAACCAACTGCGGTTTCGGCAAAAGCAGTCTGTTCGGTGGCCATTTCGACGGTGTTGCCATCAAGGCCGGGCAGCACCGGCACGCGATACCGCTGTGCCGATTGTCCGGCCCGCTCGGCCCCTTGACCGCGCTCGCTTGCGCGCAGGGCGGCACCGAAATCGATGTCGCGCGCTTTGTAGCCGGGGGTTCCGGCATTGGCGATGTTCGAGGTGATCAGCCCGAGCCGCTGCGAGCGCAGTTCGAGCGCCACCCCATGAATTCCAAACAGACT
Organism: Novosphingobium sp.; assembly: GCA_031361075.1. GTDB lineage: Bacteria > Pseudomonadota > Alphaproteobacteria > Sphingomonadales > Sphingomonadaceae > Novosphingobium. The sequence continues at coordinate 7,862 of JANMCG010000155.1, forward strand.
GCTGGCCATGTTGCGGCCTCCTTTGCTGCAATGTCCGGATCATTCAGCAAGTGGCGTGCCAACTGCGCAAAGCACCCAATTATCGTTGGTTGGCGCGGAACCAGCGGCAACGCCTTGCCGGTTCCGGCAAATGCCTGCCTGTCGCTGAAACCTGCGCCGCGCTGCCGTTCTGTGGTGAGCAAACGGAGCGCAACTGCCCATGAACTTGATGAACCTGATCGATGGGCCTTCGGCACTGATTGTGTTTGGCGGTACCGCGCTCGCCACTGTGCTGCGTGCCGGTTGGAGTGACACCCGGTTGACGCTTGCCAAAGTATTACAGCTTGGCCGCCACAACTTCGATGCTGATGCGGCGCGCGGCGAACTGGCGCAGCAAATCCAGGAAATCCAGCGCGACGGCCTGTTGCGCGCACAGCCGCACCATTTTGGCGACCGTGAATTCGACGAAGCGACCGATGCGCTGATTTCACGCCGCTCGGTTGCTGCGCTGCTCGCCGCGCACGAAGCGCACAAGACGCGCCGCATGGCCGAGAATGCCTGCGCGGTTCACACCTTGGCGCAGGCGGCCGAACTCGCGCCGATATTCGGGCTGGCCGGAACGCTGATTTCGCTTAGCCAGCTGCCCGCCAGCGCGATGGCGCAAGGATCGTACACTGGGGCGATCTCGATGGCGGTGGTGACAACTTTATATGGTCTGCTCGGCGCAAACCTGGTGCTTGCTCCGCTCGCGCGGATGATCGAGCGAAAAGCGCAGGCAGAGGAAACCCAGCGGCAGACCGTGATCGATTGGATCGCGGCGCAAGTGACCGTTGCGGCCACCGCGCGGCGTGCCGCGCTGCGATGAACGCGCGGACGGGCAGCGGATGGCAGACGGTGCTCGCCGATTTGTCGCTGATCTTGTTTATGATCACCGCTGCGGCGGTTAGTGATGCGCCAGCCGCTCAGACCACCGCACAACTGCCGATGATCCTGCCCGCTTTGGGCGAACCGGTCGCTGTCTGGCGCGCTGGCCGCGGCGGGCCTGACATCGCGCAGTGGCTGGCTGCGCATGCCGCCGATCCGCGGCTGCGGCTGACGATCATCGCGCCGGTGACCGCAGCTTACCCCGCGCTCCAACTGGCGCGGGTGGCTAAACGTCCGGCGCGGATCGTGCTTGAACCGTTAAGCGCAGGCGCGCTGACTGCCACGCTGACGTACGATCGCGGCGAGCTGGCACAGCGCTTGCAAAACCCGGCAGCGAAGGAGCTTACGCCATGATCCGATCGCTTATCTTGCTGGCCATAACGGGCAGTGCCGCCCCCGCGCTTGCGCAATTCTATGCCGATCCGGCCTATGCCGATCTGGCCGAAGTTGACCGCGCGGTGGTAGCGTTCACGGGTGCCGCGCAAGGTAGCCCCGGCGGCGCGGCGATGCCAGTTGACCGGCGCCTGCGGTTGGCACCTTGTCCGGCCCCGCTGGCGTTGGGCTGGTACGGCGCGCGGCAGGACAGCGTAGAGGTGCGCTGTCCGGTGGGACGCGGCTGGAAGCTGTATGTTCCGCTGAATGGCGGCGGTGCAGATCTTGCCGCCGCGCCGCCCGTGATCGCGCGCGGAGATGCCGTGACGATCAGCGTCAGCGGCGCGGGGTTCGCTGTGTCGCAACCCGGCGAGGCGCTTGAAGCGGGCCCGGCCGGCGCATGGATTAAGGTCCGCGCTGCCGGCCACACCGCAACGGGCGCAACCACGCCGGTATTGCGGGCACAGGTACTGCGCCCGGGGCTGGTCGGCATGGATTTGCCGTAACCTGGCAGCCACTTGCCGCCGCCCCTTAATCAGCGCGGCTCGCTGCCGTTCTGTCGTTGGTAACCAACTGAGGAGCGGCACGATGCCCCCGATCGAACTTGGACCTGTCAGTCCCCCAGCGGCCCGCGCCGGCAGCGCGGTGGACGCCCGTACGCTTGACGCCAAATCAGCGCCAGAAACCCGCGCTGCGGCCCAGCCGGTTGCCAATGCCACGGCGCACAGCCATGCAGCGGACCGCTCGGCCGTGGTGCGCAGCGCCGTGCTCGAAGCCGGCCCGCCGCCGGTTGATTTTGAGCGGATCGCGCAAATCCAGAAAGCAATCGAACGCGGCCACTATCCGGTGGTGCCGATGCGGGTAGCCGATGCGATGATCGCGGCGGGGATGTTGTTGAGGAGCGGTAAATGAGCGATATGACCGATCTGCGTGGCCAGTTGCGGCAGATGGTTGCCGTGCTGCAAGCCGAACGGCAGGCGCTTGCCGGGCTCGACCTCGATGCGGTTCTGATTGCGGCGCAGGACAAGACCACGCTGTGCGGCACGCTCGATAAGTTTACGCCATTTGCGCAGCCAGGCGCCATCGATGCCGAATGCCGCGGACTGCTCGACGCAGCGCGGCGCTTGAACGAGGTAAACCGCCAAGTGCGCAACCTTATCGCAGCCAATGTCGCCGCCCGGCTCGATGCGCTGACCGGCGCGCCCGCGCTGTACCGCGCCGGCGCGACTGGCGCTGCGGCATATGCGTATGTCGCGCCCGCCGACTTGGCTCAGCGCTGATCTGGCACGGCCCTTGCTGAGACTGCTGCGACCAACCGTCGTTGCAGGAGTTTTGCTTGAGCGAGCCACGTTTCATCGGCGCTGCAGCGCCTACCCCGGCGGTTCACGCCGCAATCAGCCGCGCCGCGCAAGTGACCGGGGCCGACTTCGCGTATTTGCTGGGTGAAGCGCGGCTCGAATCTAGCCTGAACCCCGAAGCCCGCGCCACTAGCTCGAGCGCGGCTGGGCTATACCAATTCACCAGTGGAACCTGGCTGCAGACGCTCGACCGGCACGGCGCGGCGCACGGGCTGGGCTGGGCGGGTGAGGCGATTGAGCGCGGGCGGGTTAGCAATCCAGCGCAGCGCGCGGCAATCATGGACCTGCGCTTTAATCCTGATGCTTCCGCGCTGATGGCGGGCGAATTGGCCAACGATAATCGCCAGATGTTGACCGGTGTGCTCGGGCGCAGCCCGGACGCGAGCGAATTGTATCTGGCGCACTTTTTGGGCGCGGGCGGGGCTTCGCAGTTCCTGACCGCGCTGGCCGCTGATCCAGGTCAGTCGGCGGCGAGCCTGTTTCCCGCCGCTGCTGCAGCGAATCGCGGGATATTCTATGCAGCAGCCGGCGCACCGCGATCGCTAGGCGGGGTGATGGATTTGGTGCGCGGTAAAATGGCGGCAGCGATGAGCGACGCCGGGCCTCCCAATGCTTTGCCTCCCTCCCCATCGGCGAGGGCTAGGGAATGGGGGAACCAGGTCGCGGGGGGGATCAGCGACCCGTCGGGCTTCTCGTCAGGTGTTGGACCCCCATCCAAATCCTTTTTCGCCGGGGATGGGTTTAGCGCTATTTCGCGTCCGTCGATGGCCGCTACACTTTCGGCCACGTTCGGCGGCGAGGTAGCGGCGATGCCGCCCCATGTCCGCGCGGCTTACGGCAAATTGCAGGCGTTCGGGCTGTGATCGCGCGGCTGCAACGCTTTAACCTGACCGCCTTTGCGCTGCCCGCTGGGATCTTGACGCTGATCGGGCTGATGATCGTGCCGACCCCGGCGCTGGTGCTCGATGTGTTTTTCGTGATCAACATCGCCTTATCAATCGCCATTCTGATGGCGGCGATGAATGCTGAAAAGCCGCTCGATTTCTCGTCTTTCCCGTCGGTACTGTTATTCGCCACTTTGTTGCGGCTGTCGCTGAATGTCGCTTCGACCCGCGTGGTGCTGCTTAACGGGCATCAAGGCGGCGCTGCGGCCGGTCATGTGATCGAGGCATTCGGCGCGTTTCTGGTCGGCGGCAATTTTGCGGTCGGGCTGTTCGTCTTTGCGATCCTGATGATCATCAACATGGTAGTGGTGACCAAGGGTGCGGGCCGCGTGTCGGAAGTTTCGGCGCGCTTCACGCTCGACGCCTTGCCCGGTAAGCAGATGGCAATCGATGCCGATCTCGCCGCCGGATTACTGACTGCGGACGAAGCCAAGGCGCGCCGCCGTGAAGTGGCGACCGAGGCCGATTTCTATGGCTCAATGGACGGCGCGAGCAAATTCGTCAAAGGCGATGCGATTGCCGCGCTGCTGATCCTGGGGGTCAATATCATCGCCGGGTTCGCGATCGGGATGATCAGCCACGGTCTGTCCGCGGGCGATGCCGCGCAGAAATATGTCACGATGGCGGTGGGCGACGCGCTGGTCGCGCAAGTGCCGTCGCTGTTGCTGTCGATCGCCGCTGCGGTGATTGTCACCCGGGTTTCGGACGCACGCAATCTGGCCGGGCAAATCGGCGGCCAGCTGGGCAATCCTGCCACTTGGCTGCCGGTAGCGGTGATCCTGGGCGCGATTGGGATGATCCCGGCGATGCCGCAGACGATTTTCTTGCCTGCCGCCGCTGCCACGCTGTGGCTGTGGCGTACGCTTAACCGCCGCGCTGCGCGCCCGGCGCCTGCTGCGCCGCCCGCGCCAGCGCCCGATCCGGGCTTGATCATGCTTGAGGATGTTTCCGATCATACGTTGGTGACGATTGAGCTGGGGTACGGCTTGATCCATCTGGTCGATGACAAGCGCGGTGCGCCACTGGTGACGCGGATCACCGGGGTGCGCAAACAGCTTAGTCAGGGATTTGGCTTCGTGGTCCCGCAATTTCGCGTGCGCGACAGTCTTGAGCTAGGCCCTAATGACTATCGCATCGTGCTGGGCGGCGTGCCGCTGGGCGGGGGCGAGCTGCGCGCCGATCAAACGCTGGCAATCGATGCGGGCGATGTGCACGGCACAAGCCGCTTGCACGGCACCGCCACCCGCGACCCGAGTTTTGGCTGTCCGGCGCTGTGGATCGATCCCGCGCAGCGCGATCTGGCGATTGCTGAGGGGTATCTTACAGTCGATGCGAGCACCGTGGTCGCCACCCAGCTTAACCAGTTGCTGGGCGAACGCCCACAAGCGCTGTTTGGCCCGGATGAACTGAAGGCCATCCTCGATGGGGTCAAGGAACGCGCCGCCGGTCTGGTCGAGGCGGTGTATCCCGCGCCGCTCAGTCTGGCTGCGCTGACCCGGGTGTTTCGCGCGCTGCTTGAAGACGGGCTGCCGGTCGGGCACCCGCTGCCGATCCTTGCCGCGCTGGCACAGGCGGTGCAGCAGACCAGCGATCATGACCGGCTGATCGAACTGGTCCGGGCCGAGCTTGGCGGGCTGATCGTCGCGCGGATTTGTCCGCCGGGCGCGCGGCTGCCGGTGCTAACGCTCGATGCGCAACTGGAAGCCGCGATTGTGCAAGGGCTGAGCGATCCGGTGTCCGGGCTACCAGTGATCGAACCCGATCTGGCGCGCAACATCGGTGAGTATATCGCCGACCTGATCACGCAGCGCGGGGACACCGCACCGCAGCTGGCGCTGGTGGTGCAACCGCGCGCGCGGCGCACGCTGGCGGCGCTGCTGCGGCAACGTGCGCCGGCCTGCCTAGTGCTCTCGATTGCCGAATTGCCGCCGGTTCAGCCGATCGAAGTAATCGCGGTGATCGGTGCGCCCGGACCGCCAGTTAACGCGCACGCGGAACCGCTAACCCTTCCCGAACCCGAAAGGCAGTTCGCATGATCCACGATGCCAACAGCATGGCCGCGCCGCGCGTGGCTGCGCAAAACGCTTATCTCGGCGACACTGCAGAGCGGGTGCGGCGGTTCCTGCCGATGGTCCGGCGGCTCGCGTGGCATGTTCACGGCAGCGGGCGGCAAGGGATCGAACTGGACGATCTGATGCAGGCCGGGCTGGTTGCGCTGACCGAGTGCGCGCAGCGCCACGCCGGGCCGGGTGAAGACGGCTTTGCCGCTTATGCCAAGCTGCGGGTGCGCGGCGCGATGGTCGATCTGATCCGCCGCCACGTTCCGCTCAGCCGCGGCGGGGTGGAGCGGCGGCGACATTTGCGCCAGACCGAAACCGCGCTCCGCGGCGTGCTGGGACGCGATCCGCATGCCGCCGAATTGGCTGCCGCGCTGGGGATTACCGAAACCGAGCTGGCGGCGCTGCGGCTGGCTAGCGAACCGCTGCGGTTTGAATCAATCGATGAAGCTTACACCGACAGCGACATGGCCTTTGCCGATGCCCGGCCCGACAGTTTCACGCTGCTCGCCGATGACCAATTACGCGGCGCGGTCGCGGCCGCAATCGCCGCATTGCCCGATCGGTTGCAGCTGGTGGTGCAGCTGTATTTTGTCGAAGAGCTTAACCTCGGCGAAATTGCCGCAGCGCTGCAAGTTTCGGTGCCGCGGGTGCATCAGCTTAAAGCGCAGGCGACTGACAAACTGCGCGCCGCCTTAGCGGGCTTGGCCGATTTGGTCTGACCGCGGATCATTCGGGCATGCTGCCGATCAACGCTTGACCTTGCCGCGCGCAAACGGTTTGGTCCCCACTCAACTACGGGATGGCGCGATTGATGGACGGCATATTGGCGGGCCGGGTGGCTTTGATCACCGGGGCAAGTTCGGGATTTGGCGAACACTTCGCGCGACTGTTCGTGCAGCACGGCGCGCGCGTGGTGATCGGCGCACGCCGGGCTGACCGCCTGGCCGCGCTGGCACACGAGCTGGGCGATGCCGCTCTGGCGGTGGCGATGGACGTGACCGACGAAGCATCGGTAATCGCGGCTTACGACGCAGCTGAAGCCCGGTTTGGTACGGTCGATACGGTGATTTGCAATGCCGGCATCGCCAAAGCCGGACGCTCGACTGAACTTGCCATTGGCGACATTGCGGCAGTGGTCGAAACCAATTTCACCGGATTGTATCTGACTGCGCGCGAAGGCGCCAAACGAATGATCGCCGCCAATTTCCGCGAGAGCGAGCGTGGGCGGATCGTGCTGATCGGCTCGATCACTGCGGAAATGACTGGGAATGGCGAAACCGCCTATGCCGCTATCAAAGCCGGGGTGGCGCACCTTGGCCGCCAGTTCGCGCGCGAATGGGTGCGACAGGGAATCAGCGTCAACACCATCCAGCCGGGCTATGTCGACACCGAGATTCAAGGCGACTGGTTCGAGTCTGCAGCCGGGCAAGCGCACCTGAATTCGTTCCATCGGCGGCGTCTGACCCCGATTTTCGCGCTTGATGCGCCGCTGCTGCTGCTGGCGTCTGACGCGGCTCGGCATATCACAGGATCGACGCTGACCATCGATGACGGGCAAGTGCTGTGAGCGCGGCGGACAACACACCGGTCATCATCGGGGTAGGGCAAGTGTCCGAGCGGATCGGCGAGGCAGATTACCGCGAACGTTCACCGATGGACCTGGCCGGTGATGCGCTGGCCGCTGCGCTGGCCGATGCCGGCGCAGCGCGCAAACTAGCGCCCGCACTTGATACGATTGCGGCGATCCGTCAGTTTGAGATTTCGGGCACGCGGTTTGCGCCGGTATTCGGCTGTGCCAACAATCCGCCGCGCGCGATTGGCCGCCGGGTGGGGGCCAATCCGCAGCGCGCAATTCTGGAGATTGTCGGTGGGCAAGGACCGCAACGGCTGGTTGGCGAGCTCGCCGCAGAGATTGCCGCCGGGCGCTCGCAGCTGGCGGCAATTGTCGGCTCCGAAGCGATCTCGACCACTCGGGCGCTGGCGGCCCGCGGGGCAACTCGCGACTGGTCGGAGACGCGGCGTGGCACCATCGAAGATCGCGGCTATGGCCATGACGGGGTGTACGACACCACGCTCGTACGCCATGGCGCTGGCACGCCGCTGGCGAGTTACGCGCTGGCCGAGAACGTCCGGCGCGAGCGGCTGGGCTTATCGCTGGAGGCTTACCGGCAAAAGATCGGCGCGCTGTTTGCGCCGTTCACGCAAGTAGCTGCGGCGAACCCGCATTCGGCCGCGCCGGTGGTTCGCAGCGCTGCTGAACTGGCGCAACTCGATGAGCGCAACCGGCTGGTTGCGGAGCCTTATGGGCGGCTGGTGGTATCGCGCGATCAGGTCAACCAAGGTGCGGCCATCGTGCTCGCCAGCGTGGGTGAAGCACGGCGCTTGGGCGTGCCCGAAGACCGCTGGGTACACATCCATGCGGTAGCCGATTGCGCCGAGCCATCGCTGCTCAGCCGCGCCGATCTGGAACAGAGCCCTGCGGCAACTGCAGCAATCTCAACCGCGCTTGAGGTTGCTCGGTCCGATTGGAAAAACGTCGATTTTTTCGATCTTTATTCGTGTTTCGCAATCCCGGTTTTCAACTTGCTCGACAGCTTTGATCTTTCGCCGGACGACCAGCGCGGGTGGACCTTGACCGGCGGCTTGCCGTTTTTCGGCGGGGCTGGAAACAACTATTCCGCGCATGGCATCGCTGAGGCGGTGGCGCGCTGCCGTGCGGCTCCGGGCCGCCGCGCGCTGGTCGGCGCCAACGGCGGGATTATGAGCAAATATGCCGCCGCGGTCTATTCGACGGCGCCGGCCGATTGGTCCTCCAGCCGCTGGACCAGCTTGCCTAAGCGCGAGCCGGGCTTTCGCGTTCTCGATCAATTCGACGGCGAGGCGGTGATCGACAGCTTCACGATCCAGCCTGGCAAAGCCGGAGAGATTGCGACGATCGCTGCGCGGGCGGGCGACGCACGGTGCTGTGCCAATAGCGGCGATCCTGCGATCTGCGCCGAGTTGCGGAGCGGCCCGGCGATTGGCCGGTCAGTGCGGGTCGAAGAAGCGGAGAAGGGCCAGAACCGGTTCTGGTTTATTTAGGTCCAAGGCCTCCTTCCATCAAACGCCCCTTCCGTTCGCCGCGAGCGAAGCCGCGAGGCGGCGCACGGTGTCCTCGACCTCGCTCGGCACGTACGCAGGTTAGCAGCTGGATTATTTGGCGGTTGCCAGCTCCGCCAGCAGCGCCGGGGTCAGCACTTGCGGCAATTGCTGCGGCACGTCGCCGCCTGCCGGGTACCACAAGTAGAGCGGCACCCCGGCCACGCCTTGGGCAGATAGAAACCGGCTGATCGCCGCGTCGCGCCGGGTCCAGTCGCCACGCAGGACAATCACTCCGGCCTTGGCAAACGCGGCGCGGGTTTCTTCGCGCTCGATCGCGGCGGCTTCGTTGACCTTGCAGGTCAGGCACCAGTCAGCGGTGAAGTAGAGGAACACCGGTTTGCCCGATGCGCGGGCTGAGGCGAGGGCGGATTCGGAGAAGGGCCTGGCAGCAAGCAGGCCGCTTTCGGCGTGCTCTGGATGGCGAACCAATGCCGGCAAAACCAATGCCGAAAAAGCCAAAATTGACGCCACGCTCACGAGCAGCGAATATCCAACAGCAGTTCCGCGCCGTTGGCGGCGGCCCGCAGCCAACAGCAGCAGCATAAGACAGGCGGCGCTCAGGCCGAGCGCGGCAACAAAGGCGGTTCCCCCAATCCGCCAGCTCAACCACAGCAGCGCCAGCGCGGTCAGCCCCATCGGCACCGCCATCGCCTTTTTGAACCACACCATCCACGCGCCGGGCTTTGGCAGCAACCGCCGTAGCGCGGGCACATATGCCAGCAGCAGGAACGGCAGCGCCAGCCCCAGCCCGAGCGCGCCAAACAACGCCAGTGCTGGTATGATCGGCAGCAGCAGCGCCGCGCCCATTGCCGCCGCCATGAACGGTCCGGTGCACGGCGTTGCGGCAAAGGCTGCGAGCAGGCCGGTTGCGAAGGCGCCTTGCGGTGAGCCATCGCCCGCAAACCCCGGCACCGCGAATTCAAACAGCCCGGCCAGGTTGGCGGTGATCGTTACGGCGAGCAGAAGCAAGGCGGCGATCACCAGCGGTTCCTGCAATTGAAACGCCCAGCCGACCTGCTCGCCGCCCGCGCGCAAGGCGAGCAGCAGCGCGCCCAGTGCCAAGCAAGCGAGCATTACGCCGGCGGTGTAAGCCAGCCCCTCACGCCGCGCCGTCGCCTCGCTCTCACCCGCCCGTGCCAGGCTCAGCGCCTTGAGGCTGAGGATCGGGAAAACGCACGGCATCACGTTAAGCAACAACCCGCCAAGTAGCGCTGAAAGCAGCAACGCGGCCAGCCCCGCAGCGGGCGGAGCGCCGGTTTGAGCAGCGGCGGTCAGCGGAGTTCCGGCGACTGGCACCACACCCGGCAGTGCGGCGATCTCCACCCCGTCGCCCGCCGGATTAAGCCGCAGCAGCGCCTGAAGCCTGGCGGGGCTGAGCGGCTCAAACTTGCTGCGCGGCAGCTCGATGATCAGCGTATCGCCAGTGCGCGAAAAGTGCTGCGTCGCGGCGTAATCAACCACGCCTTCGGTCAGCACGAACAGATGCGGCTGATCGAGCCTGACCGCGGCTGGCAGCGGCACCGCCAGGCGCACATTTTCTCCGGCGCGCGAAAATTGCGCCGCTGCTCCTAGCGGCGCGGGCAGCGCCGCGCGCCAGCCATCGAACCGCGGATCGCGTTGCGCCGCCGCGCCCACGGTAATCGTCAGCGCCAGGTCAGCCTGTTCGGGCACGCAGATCTTGTCGGTGCAAGCCAGCCAGCGCGCCTTGCCCGCCAGTTTCAGCACTGCGCCGGGGGCCGCACTGGCGGGCACGGTCAGTTCGGTCAGCACAGCGTAATCGCGTTCGTAAACGTGATTCATCAGCCCCGCCACCACCAGCGTCCCGGGCACCGGAAAGCGCAGCGGCGTGGTGCTGGCGCTGGAAGGCAACTGCCAATCGATCACCAATGGCAAACCGGCATCGCCCGGATTGAGCCAATAGCCGTGCCATCCGGCGGCTGGCTGCATCAACACCGCAAGCGTTACCTTGCTGCCCGGCATGCCATTCGACTCGGCTAGCAGAACCGGCTGGATATGCGGCGGGGCGGCGCGCGCCGGGGTCAATCCCAGCAACATAACTGTCACAAACAAAGTAAACAGTTTCAGCAGATTGCGGGGCATTTCGAACTAACTCCTACCCGCCTGGTCACAGCGCTTGCAAGTGCTGCGCGGCGGCGTCATCAGGGCTGTGGCGATATTGCCGCCGGATATCAAGGAAGCCCGATGCGCCGTCTTTTCGTTCCGATGGCACTGCTCGTTACAGCAGCGTTAAGTGGGTGTGTTGCAGCGGGCGGAGATCGTCCAGCGAGGCTGGCAGCGGCCCCTGCGCCAACCGGACCGCCACGGCTGATCGTGGCGATTGCGGTCGATCAGTATTCGGCTGATCTGTTCGCGCAGTACCGGCCCAATTATCGCTACGGCTTGGCCCGGCTGACCGCGGGCGCCGTGTTCCCGTCAGGCTATCAGTCGCACGCCGCGACCGAGACTTGCCCCGGCCATGCGACCTTGCTGACCGGGGATCGCCCGGCGCGCACCGGGATCATCGCCAACAATTGGTACGAACCGGGCAGTCCACGCGGCGCCAAGCCGATTTATTGCGCCGAGGATGACCGCAATCCTGCGTCCACTTCGCGCAATCCGGTGGTGTCGGCCTATCACCTTAAAGTGCCGACGTTGGGCGAATATATGAAAGCGGCCGATCCGCGTAGCCGCAATGTTGCGGTTTCGGCGAAGGATCGCGCGGTAATGATGATGGGCGGGCATACAATCGATGCGGCCTATTGGTGGAAGGGAGCGGGCTTTGTCACGCTGGCCGGGCGCGATCTGGCCCCGGCGGCGCTGCGCCAGAACGCGGCGATCAGCGCCACGCTTAAAACCGGAGCCCCCGCCCTGGCGGCTCCGGCATGGTGCAATCCGGTCGACCGCGCGGTTGCGCTGGGGGCCAAGGGTTACACCGGGCAGGGGCGGTTCATGCTGCCCGCCTTGGCGGGCGAAGCCAGAACGCCCGATATGTTCCGCATTTCGCCGCGGATGGACGCCGCGACAATCGATCTGGCCAATGGTCTGGTGGACGAACTTGGCCTGGGCAAAGGCGCTGCGCCCGATATGCTCTCGGTCAGCTTGTCCGCGACCGATTACATCGGCCATGCTACCGGCACTGAGGGGCTGGAAATGTGCATCCAGATGGCCGAGCTCGATAAGAACGTCGGCCGCCTCCTTGATCACCTCGACCAGGCTGGAATCGACTATATGGTCGTGCTGACGTCCGATCATGGCGGGCTCGACACACCCGAGCGGCTGGATCAGCAAGCCTTGCCGCGTGCGGTGCGGGTCGATCCGGCGTTGATGCCCGAGGCGTTGAGCAAAGCGGTCAGCGCTAAAACCGGGATCAAGATCGATGGGCCACTACTGCTTGCTGACGGCGCATTCGGAGATTTTTATGTCAACCGTGCGGTGCCGGCGGCGCAACGCGGCACAGTGGTCGCGGCGCTGGTCGCGCTGGCTAAAGCCAATCCGCAAGTCGCCGCAGTGTTTACCGCGGACGAGCTGGCGAAAACGCCGCTGCCAGCAGGCAACCCGCAGGACTGGACGCTGAAAGATCGCGCGCGCGCCTCGTTCGATCGCGATCGTTCGGGAGACGTGGTGATCCTGCTTGACCGGGCAGTGGTGCCGATTCCCGAACCGATGCCGGGCGCTTATATCGCCACCCACGGCAGCGCGTGGGATTATGACCGGCGAGTGCCGATCCTGTTCTGGCGGCCCGGTGTGCCTGGGTTCGAGCAGCCGCAGCCGGTTGAAACCGTCGATATCGCCCCGACGCTGGTGGCTATCCTGGGACTGGTGCTGCCCGATGGCACCTTCGATGGCCGTTGCCTCGATATTGACGGCAGCGCTGCTAACACTTGCGCGCGGCCATGAGCGGCGCGCTGACCGAACACCGCGATCTGGTGATTCTGGGCGGCGGGCTGGTTGGCATGACGCTGGCGTTGGCGGCGGCGCGGCACGGCATTACCAGCCATGTGGTCGATAAGGCGCTGCCCGACGAACTGACTGCCGAAGGCACCGATGGCCGCGCCTCGGCGATTTCGACCGCCAGCTGGAACCTGCTGACTAACATCGGGCTGGCCGAGCGGCTTGAACCGCTGGGCTGCCCTATCTCGGCGATTGCGGTGACCGACGGGATGAAGCCCGGGCGGATCGATTTTCAGCCGGGGGCCGACGATGGCACGCTCGGGCGGATGTTCGCTAACCGTGATATCCGGGTGGCGCTGTTCGAAGCCGCGCGCGCCGAGCCCGCGATTACGTGGTCGAGCGGCGTCGAGCCGGTAAAGCGCGAGCGCGGCGAGCACGGCGTGGCGGTGACGCTGAGCGATGGCCGCATGCTTGAAGCCAGTCTGCTGATTGGAGCAGAAGGCCGTCAGTCACCCACCCGCGCGGAGGCCGGGCTGAATTCGGCGCGCTGGGATTACCGTCACCGCGCGTTCGTGTCTGCAATCGCTCACGCTCGTCCACATGGCGGGGTGGCGTGGGAAATCTTTTACCCGGCCGGCCCGCTGGCCTTGCTGCCGCTGCTCGACCTGCCCGATGGCCGCCACCGCAGCGCGGTGGTGTGGACCGTCGATGAGCGTGACGCCAAGGGCATTGCCGGCTTGAGCGATGCCGCCTTCTTGCACGAGATCGCCGCGCGGATGGAAAGCGTATTTGGCGCGGTCGAATTGATATCGCCGCGCATTTCCTATCCGCTCAACTTCCATCATGCTCCGCATATCACCGGGCAGCGGCTAGTACTGGTGGGCGATGCCGCGCATGGGATGCATCCGATCGCCGGGCAAGGGCTCAATCTGGGACTGCGCGATGTCGGCTGCCTGGTCGAGGTGCTGATCGAGGGAATGCGGCTCGGGCTCGATCCCGGCGATGCGCAAGTGCTCGCGCGGTACGAGCGCTGGCGCAGTCTCGACAGTGTCAGCGTGATGGCCACCACCGATGCGCTGGTCCGGATATTCGGGATACCAGGGCGTTTGCCCAGCCTGGTCCGGCGACTCGGGATGAGCGTGATTCAGCGCAGCGGCTGGATGAAGCGGTTTTTCATGGACGAAGCACGCGGCATGTCGGGTACTTTGCCGAGCCTGCTTAAGGCTCAGTAAGCCAGCCTAGCTGCGTAAGCCGGTTCAGCTGCGCCGAATGAACCAAGCCCGTTCGCCACCACGGGAGACAGTAACCGGTTCGGATTCAGTAACTCGGATCGAACCGCTTAATCATCGCACCGCCGCAGCCGACAACCCCGGTTGCCTGACCGCTTCACCGTCGCCGCCTTTAAGCAGTTCTGGCTCGTTCAGCGCGGCTTGCTCGATCTGATCAAGCGCGGCTTGCGCGCCGGCGTAGCGCTGCGCCGATGCCATCCATTCGCGTGCCGGAGCGCTGCCGGAAAGCCGCGACACTTCAGCGATGGCGGCTTCGACTTGCCCGCTGCGCAGCAACAGTCGCGCCCGGTCAAGCCGCTGGTCGGCGCGCGCCACCGTGCCATCGTCGCGGCGGATCACGAACAGCCCTGACAGTTCGCGGCGCAGACGGGTCCACCCGGCTTCATCCCTGGGCTGGCCGAGCAACGCCGGACCAAGCTCATCAAGCGTCGCGGCGAGCCGGTCAAGCGTCACCGGGGTTTTAGCTGCAGCCACCAGCGTGGTCACCGCCGCCGGGCGCGCCGCACCGAACCTGGTGCGCAGCTGTTCTTCGAGATAAGCGAGCGGTTTGCCTTGCTCGATCGCACGCCGGGCGGCCTGTGCCACCAGCAAGCCTTCGGCGCGGGCGGTGTTGCCGTCAGCCGCGGCGGCCTGCAGATTAAGCTGCGCCAGCCGGGTTTCGAGTGCGGCGACTTGCCGGTCAAGCGCGGTCGCAGCCGCATTTTCAGCCGGCGCGGGCAGCGCGGCGGCGGATTGGCTGCTCACGATTGGCGCGGGCGCAGTCACATGGGCCAGATCGATCTTGCCGTTCCAAACCAGCCAGCCGATCAGCCCGGCCCCGCCCAGAAACGAAATCAGCCCGGCCAGCAACAACGCGCGCAGCGACGGTCCGGTGCGGGGTAAAGTGGCGGGCGCAGTGGTGTAGTATTCTTCTGGCATCAAACACATTATCTCATCAGCGCGCAGGGCGACCTGCGGGCCACGGCTCTTGGCACATCTGGCGGGCCAAGGCCAGCAACGCCTTGTCATCAGGCTGCGCCGCCACCGCCACTTCGCCCCAGCCATCGCCCGCCGCGCTGGCAATCCGCGCCGATAGTGCCGCCAGCCGCAGCGGCGCACGCCGGATCGCGCAGCGCCCGCATTCGGCGGTCAGATGCTGCGCGGCCTCGGCCGAATGCAGCACGATCACCGCGCCGCTGCGCAAAATTGCTTCAAGCTCGGCCGGTAGCGGCCGAGGCTGGCTGGTATATACCATCCGCTCGTCGATGCTGATTCGGGCGGGCAGGCTTAGCGTAACGCGTTCCTGCCCGGTTAGCCGCAGCAGCCGCCGGTGATCGGCCGCCAGTCCGCCAAGCAATGTCTGCAGCGATCCGCCACCGGTGCCCGTCACTGCAAACCCGGCAGCGCGCGCCGCCGCCGCCGTAGTTTCGCCGACCGCGTAAACCGGCAGCGCGCGCAGCGGACCCAGCCCGTGTCCTCCGTGCCGAAACACATTGGCGCTGCCCGCCAGCAGCGCGTCGTATTGCCCTGGCAACACCGCTTCCCAGCTGTGCGCCACCACCTCGAACAGTGCGAACCCAAATGTATCCAGTCTCAGCAGCCGCGCGGCGGCGGTGCTGGCCGCATTGCCCGGTTCGGGGCGAATGATCACCAGCGGGGTCAAGGCTAAAAGCCGCCCGGCGGATCGAAATGTTCGCGGATGGCCTCGCTCGCGCGCTCGAGCAATTCGGCGGCGAGCGCTTGCGGCACGGCCAGATCGCCCGGCGCAAATCGCGCCTCACCGCGCACTTCTTCGGCGCCATCGGGGCTGAGCAGCGCGGCGGTCATCACCAGCATTTCGCCCTCGCCTTCGGTCAATACGGCAATCGGACTGTGGCAATTGCCCCCCAGTGCCGCCAGCAGTGCGCGCTCGGCCAACACCGTTGCATGGCTGGATACGTGGTCGATCGCGGCGAGTAGCGCACGCATCGCGCCATCGCTGGTCCGGCATTCGATCGCGATGGCACCTTGACCCGGCGCGGGCAGCCAGCTGTGCGGATGGAGCGGGGTGCCGGTGCCGGCCAGCCCCAGCCGGTTCAGCCCAGCCGCCGCCAGCAGCGTTGCGTCAGCCTCGCCCGCCGCCAGCTTGGCTAACCGGGTAGCGACATTGCCGCGAAAGCTGACCACGCTGCAATCGGGGCGTGCGCGCAGTGCCAAGGCGGCACGGCGCGGCGCGCTGGTGCCGATCCGTGCGCCCGGCGGCAACGCGCCCAACGATACCGCACCGATCAAGCAATCGCGCACATCCTCGCGCGGCAGCACCGCCGCAATCACCAGTTCGGGCGGCCGGATCGTCTCGACATCTTTAAGCGAATGAACCGCAAAATCGATCGTTCCGGCCTTCAGCCACGCGTCAAGCTCCTTGGTCCACAGCGCCTTCCCGCCAATCTCGGACAATGGGCGGTCCTGCACCTTGTCTCCGCTGGCGGTGACCGGCACCAGCTCGACCAGCAGCCCCGGGTGTGCTGCGATCAGCCGATCGCGCGCTTCCTCGGCTTGCGCCAGCGCGAGCGGCGAGCGGCGAGTGCCAAGCTTCAGGGGACGGTCCGGCATGGCAGCTTGTGCTAGTGGCCATTGTGGTTCAGGGAAACCCCGGATGGCGATTGTCCTCGGAATTGAATCGTCATGCGACGAAACCGCCGCTGCGCTGGTGGACTGCGGGCGCACCATCCTGGCGCAGCGCATTGCCTCGCAGGATGACGCGCACCGGCCGTATGGCGGCGTGGTTCCCGAAATTGCCGCCCGCGCTCACGCCGAACGGCTTGCCCCGCTGATCGAAGCTGTGCTGGGCGAAGCTGGCGTTACGCTGGCTGAACTTGACGCGGTTGCTGCCACTGCCGGGCCGGGGCTGATCGGCGGGGTAATGGTCGGGCTGGTCACCGCCAAGGCGCTCGCGATGGCCAGCGACAAGCCGCTGATTGCGGTAAACCATCTTGAAGGGCATGCGCTGTCGCCACGGTTGGCTGACCCCGCGCTCGAATTTCCGTATCTGTTGCTGCTGGTCTCGGGCGGGCATTGCCAGATTCTGCTGGTCGAAGGGGTTGGGCGCTACCGCCGGATCGCCACCACCATTGACGATGCGCTGGGTGAAGCCTTCGACAAGACCGCCAAAATTCTAGGCTTCGGCTTTCCCGGCGGCCCGGCGGTTGAGCGGATGGCCCTGCAGGGGAACCCCCGCGCAGTTGCGCTGCCGCGCCCGTTGCTGGGCAGCCGCGAACCGCATTTCTCGTTCGCCGGGCTGAAAAGTGCGGTGCTGCGGGCCAAGCAGACTGGACTGCATCAAGACGCCGACCTTGCCGCCGCCTTCCAGCAAGCCGCGATCGATTGCGTGATTGACCGGACCCGCCAGGCGCTGGGCTCGATTTCCAGACCAAGCGCCCTGGTGGTGGCGGGCGGGGTCGCCGCTAACCGTGCAGTGCGCACCGCGCTCGAAATACTGGCCGGCGAGCATGGGCTCAAATTCGTCGCCCCGCCGCTGGCGCTGTGTACTGATAACGCCGCGATGATCGCCTGGGCCGGGCTCGAGCGGATGGCGCTGAGCACGTTCGCGCCCGATCCGTTCGATTTCGTTGCTCGCCCGCGCTGGCCGCTTGATCCTGACGCCGCGCCGGCGCGCGGGGCCGGAGTAAAGGCATGACCATCGGGATCATCGGCGCCGGGGCTTGGGGCACCGCGCTGGCGCAAGCGCTGGCCGAAAATGGCACTACAGTGGTGATCTGGGCGCGCGAGACTGAACTTGTCCATGAGATCAACACCGCGCACCGCAACAGCCTGTTCCTGCCTGATGCGGCGCTGTCACGGCACATTCGCGCCACCGGAAACCTTGCCGATCTGGCCGCACTGCCGCTGCTGCTGGTGGTTACCCCGGCGCAGCATCTGGCGCGCGTGCTTGGTGCATTGCCTGCCGGGACGCGCGATCTGGTGCTGTGCGCCAAAGGGATTGAGGCGGGCACCGGGCGGCTGATGGCCGAAGTCGCCGCTGAGGCTGCGCCGGGCGCGCCGCTGGCGGTGCTGTCTGGGCCAACCTTTGCCCACGAGGTTGCTGCTGGGCTGCCCACTGCGGTCACGCTGGCTTGCGCGGGCGGCACGGCGCAGTGGCAGCGGATTGCCCCGCTACTGTCGCGCCCGGCGCTGCGCCCGTATTATTCGGACGATGTGATCGGCGCGGAAATCGGCGGTGCGGTCAAGAATGTGTTGGCGATTGCCTGCGGCGTGGTCGAGGGGCTGGACCTTGGTCAAAACGCGCGCGCCGCGCTGATCGCGCGCGGATATGCCGAAATGCTGCGGTTTGGCTTGGCGCGCGGCGCACGGGCCGAAACGCTGGCGGGGTTGTGCGGGCTGGGTGATCTGGTGCTGACTTGTTCATCC
>JANMCG010000164.1:0-2532 GCA_031361075.1 Novosphingobium sp.
TTGCTCGCGCTGCACATCGACCCAGCCTTGCGCATAGGCGCGGCATTCGGCGCGGAACTCGATCGGATCGACCTGGTCCTTGTCGAGCTTCTTCTTGCGGTAAAGCTCCTCGACCTTCCACTCGATCGGCAGCCCGTGGCAATCCCACCCCGGAACGTAAGGCGCGTCTTTGCCCAGCAGGTTCTGCGTGCGGCAGACCATGTCTTTGAGGATATGGTTAAGCGCGTGGCCGATGTGCATGTCGCCATTGGCGTAAGGCGGGCCATCGTGGAGGATGAACTTTTCGCGCCCCGCGCGGCTCTCGCGCAATTGCCGGTACAGATCGCCGCCCAGCCAGCGCGCCAGAATATGCGGCTCCTTGGCGGGGAGGCCGGCCTTCATCGGGAAGTCGGTCTTCGGCAGGAAGACGGTGTCTCTAAAATCTCGCGGTTCGGTCATATCGCGCGGGCCTTAGCGAGCGCGGCGCTGTTGCGCAATTTTTGGTTCGCGCAGAGGCGCAGAGAGCGGTTGCGCTCGGCGCCGCAGGCTGGCTGCAAACTGCAGCGCAGCAACCAGAGCGACCGGAGGCGCTTTCTAGCAATCTCGCCGCGAGCACGAAATCGCAGCGCCTCTGCGCCTCTGCGCGAAGCAATTAATCCCTTGCCCTGCGCCGCGCCTCAAGCCCCGCCGCGGTCTCTGCCTCCTCCCGCGCGTTGCGGTGGTTGGCGGCGGGGTGAAGCGCGGGGCCGATCACCCAGATATCGTCGACCAGCAGCGTGCCGGTGTACGTCGAGGGAACCTGGCCGAGCTGTTCGGGCAAGTCGAGGCCGTCAGGCATCGCGCCGCTGGCAGTCGGTCCGGCCAGGATCACGTGCCCGCCCGCCGCCGTTATCCGCGACTGCAATTTATTGGGCCAGCCCGCAAATGCCCACTGGTAATCAAGCGGCACCGCGATGGTCCCGTGCTGGCAAGCTGCCGGAACGATGGTGAACCAGCCGCTCAGCAGATAAGCCTGGGTGCAGGCCTTGATCCCCGCCGCGCTATAGGCCCAGACCCCAGGGAAAGCCGCGCGGATAACTGCCAAGTCGGTCTCGGGCGCGGCAAATGCGTCGCCGATTTTCACCACATCGCGCCCCGCTGCTTTAAGCGCAGCGACCAGTAGCGGGGCCTCGTTCGCAGACCGACCGGAAAGGTTGTACAGCAGTGGCACCGCCGGCAGCGCGCTCAACGCTTGTTCGAGCGAGGGGATGTGGCCGGTTTTGCCGCGCAGCGGAAAGCTGTCGCCGCGATCGGCAGTGTAGCCGTAACCCGCGTCGAGCCCTTGCAATTGCGCCAGTGTGGCTGCGCGCACGTCGCCGGTGCCGTTGGTGCGGCAGCCCAGCGCAGCATCATGGTACAGCACGAATTTGCCATCCGCAGTGAGCGCCAGATCGACCGAAATCATCGCCGCGCCCAGCCCGTCGGCCATTTGCAGGCCCGGCAGCGTATTCTCGAGGTAATCGTGCACCGGGGTCTCGATCCGCGTGGCGGTGCAGCTTCCGCTGGCGGGGCTGGCGCGGTTGACTTGCTGCGCCGTCCCGCCCCGCGCCAGCAACTTGACATAGCCTTTGGGCGGCGCGCTTAGCCAGCTGGCGTTGATCACGGTCAACGCAAGAAAAGTCAACGCCAGCAGCGCGCCGATCCGTTTCACCCAGTTCAGCATTGCAGCAGGCCTCGTGCCCGGTCGCAATCGCGCGCCATTTGCGCGGTGAGTTCGCCCAGCGAATCAAATTTGGCCTCGTCACGCAAGTGATGGTGCAGCGCGACCTCGATTTCCTGTCCGTAAAGATCGCCTTCAAAGTCAAACAGATAGGTTTCGAGCAATTCGATCGGAGGCTCGAAGGTCGGCCTGATGCCAAGGTTGGCTGCACCGGGCAGCACGCGTCCATCGGGCAGCCGCACGGTGACCGCGTAAATCCCGTAGCGCGGGCGCAAATAGCTGCCCAGATCAAGGTTGGCGGTGGGGTAGCCGATACTGCGGCCAAGCTTCGCGCCATGTTCAACCACGCCGCGCACCGCGAACGGCCGGGTTAGCAACAGCGCCGCGCCGGGGCAGTCACCCGCTTTCAGCGCGCCGCGGATCCGGCTGGAGGAAACTACTTCGCCATGCTCCGCTACCGGGCCGACCGCGCGCGCGGTCATGCCGGACTGCGCGGCGAGCTGCGCCAGCACGCTGACGTTGCCGGTGCGGCCCTGCCCAAAGGTAAAGTCCTCGCCAGTGACCACGCCGCTTGCGCCCAACTGCTGCGCGAGCAACGCGCCCACAAAGTCTGCAGCGGAAGTTTGCGCCAGCGTGCGATCAAACTGAAACACGAGCATCGCATCGGCCCCGGCGGCGGCGAACAGGTCTTGCCGCTGATCGAGCGTGGTCAACCGGAACGGCGGAGTGTCAGGCGCGAAATAGCGCACCGGATGCGGATCGAAGGTGGCGATGATTGCGGGGCGGCCCTCGGCCCGCGCCCAATCGAGCGCGGCCTTGGCCACCGCCTGATGCCCGGCGTGGAACCCGTCAAA
>JANMCG010000167.1:0-16711 GCA_031361075.1 Novosphingobium sp.
GTCAAGATGCCGATGTGGCCGGTGCACACTTGGTTGCCCGATGCGCACGTCCAGGCGCCGACCGCGGGTTCAGTCATTCTCGCCGGCGTTTTGCTCAAGATGGGCGGCTACGGCTTCATCCGTTTCTCGCTGCCGATGTTCCCGCAGGCCTCCGCCGATTATGCCTGGCTGATCTACGGCCTGTCGATGGTCGCGGTGATCTATACCTCGCTGGTCGCGCTGGTGCAGACCGACATGAAGAAGCTGATCGCCTATTCGTCGGTCGCGCACATGGCGATCGTTACAGTCGGGCTGTTCGCATTCAACACGCAGGGACTTGAAGGTGCGATGATCGTGATGCTGAGCCACGGACTGGTATCAGGTGCCTTGTTCCTGTGTGTCGGGGTAATTTATGACCGACTGCACACCCGCGAAATCAGCCGCTATGGCGGGCTGGCGATCAACATGCCCTATTATGCGCTGCTGTTCATGCTGTTCACGATGGCCTCGGTCGGACTGCCCGGCACCAGCGGGTTCATCGGTGAATTCCTCAGTTTGGCGGGCATCTACCAGCAATCGAGCTGGGTCGCGTTTGTTGCCACCACCGGGATCATTCTTGGTGCGGCCTATATGTTGTATCTTTACCGCCGGATTGCGTTCGGCGGGCAGATCAACGCTGATGCCGCCGCGATGTCCGATCTGAATCCGCGCGAATGGCTCATGCTCGCGCCGATTGCCGCAGTGGTGCTGTGGATGGGGGTCTATCCGGAAAGCTTCCTGGCCCCGATGCGCGGCGATATCCGCAGCATCGAAGCGCGGCTTGCGGCGACCAAACCGGCAGGTGATGCGATGCTTAAAGTGGGACCGGCCAAACCGGCGGTCGAAGCCAAATCTGAGGGAGCGCATTGATGGACTGGGTCCAGTCGCTGCGCATCGGTGCGGCCGAAGAATTGCTGAGCCTTGTCGGGATCGCGCTGCTGCTCGGATCGGCCTGGGGGCAGGGCCGCCGCGATGCGCGTGCGATTACCTGGCTCGCGGTGCTCACCTTATTTGCAGCGGCAGTTTTGACTGTTCCGACGTTGTGGAACGGAACGCGCGGTGACGCAGCGTTGGCATTTGGCGGGTTGCTTTCGGGCGATGCCTTTGCGGCTTATGCCAAATTGCTGATTTATGCTGCGGCGGGTGCATCGCTGCTGGTCGCTCCGGCGTTCTTCGAAAAATACCGCGCGATGCGCAGCGAATACCCGGTCCTGGTGCTGTTTGCGGTAGTGGGCATGAGCATCATGGTGTCCGCAACCAATCTGATGACGCTGTATGTCGGGCTCGAGCTTAACTCACTGGCGGCCTATGTGCTGGCCGCGTTCCTCAAGACCGACGAGCGCTCGGCTGAAGCGGGACTCAAATATTTCGTGCTTGGCGCGCTGGCCAGCGGGATCCTGCTGTTCGGGATGAGCCTGACTTATGGCTTCAGCGGCACCATCAGCTTTGCGGGGATTTCGGCGGCGTTGACCGGGCAGGCGTCGATGGGCGCGCTGTTCGGGCTGACGTTCGTACTGTCAGGGCTGGCGTTCAAAATCAGCGCGGTGCCGTTTCATATGTGGACGCCCGATGTGTATGAAGGTGCGCCTACGCCGGTCACCACTTTCTTCGCCTCGGCGCCGAAAGTGGCGGCGTTGGCGCTGACAATGCGGGTTGCACTCGAAGCGTTCAGCAGTCAGGCCGCCGCGTGGCAGCAGATCGTGATGTTTGCCGCGATTGCCTCGGTCGTGGTCGGCGCGCTTGGCGCAATCGGACAAAGCAACCTCAAGCGCCTGCTGGCTTACTCGTCGATCAACAACGTCGGCTTCATGCTGGTCGGGCTGGCTAGTGCGACGCCGCAGGGCGCAGCGGCGATGCTGGTTTACCTGACAATCTACGTGCCGATGACCATCGGCGGTTTTGTCGCGGTGCTTATGCTCAAAGATGCTGCCGGCAATCAGCTGGAGCAGATGTCTGACATCGCCGGCTTGTCGCGCACCCGGCCGCTGCTGGCGCTGGGGCTGGGGATGATCATGTTTTCGATGGCTGGGATCCCGTTCCTGTTCGGGTTCTGGGGCAAATTCGTGGTCTTCCAGTCAGCGGTTAACGCCGGTCTCGTGCCGCTGGCGGCGCTGGCCGCCGTGGGTAGCGTGATTGGCGCCTACTACTATCTCAAGGTGGTCAAGGTCATGTATTTTGATTCGCCAGCCGATCGGGTCACCGGGCGCAGCGACGTGGTGCACGAATGGCTGCTGGTAACCTGCGCGGTGTTTGTATCGCCGCTGGGCTATCTGCTGACCAAGTGTCTGACCGGCTTGACCATGACTGCGGCGAGCGTGCTGTTTCCTCCGGTTTGATCCAGACTGTCGCCAGTACCGGTTCGACCAACGCCGATCTTGCCGCGCTGCTGTCAGCGCACGAGCGCGTGGCCGAGGGCGACTGGCTGGTTGCCGACCGGCAAAGCGCGGGTAAGGGCCGGCAGGGGCGGACCTGGTTCGATGGCGCGGGCAATTTCATGGGATCGACCACGGTTCGCCCGGCAGCAACTGACCCTGCACCGGGCACGCTGGCACTGGTTGCTGGTCTGGCCGTGCTCGAGGCGGTCGCGCCGCTGATTCCGCCGCCGCAGTTTCCTCAGCTCAAATGGCCTAATGACGTGCTCATCGGTGGAGCCAAGCTGTGCGGCGTGCTGATGGAGCGGGTTGGCGACGCAGTGGTCATCGGGGTCGGGGTCAATCTGGCGGTAGCGCCGGTTGTCGAGGGCCGCGAAACTATCGCTTTGGCGCAATTCGGACCGGCGCCTGACCGCGATACTTTTGCCGCTTCGCTGGCCCGGCAATTCGACCGCGAACTTGAACGCTGGCGCAGCTTTGGCCTTGAACCCCTGCTGCGCCGCTGGCAGGCCGCAGCGCATCCGGTCGGGACGGCGCTGTTGGTGGGCGAGCCGGGCGAACCCCCGCTGGCCGGCAGCTTTGCCGGACTTGCCACCGATGGAGCCTTGCAACTGCGGCTCGCAGACGGCACGACCCGCACCGTACACGCGGGTGAAATCCGCTTAGCTGAAGGAGCCGGGCATGTTGCTGGCGGTCGATAACGGCAATACCAATGTCAAATTCGCGCTGGTCGACCGCGCCGGCGCGATTGTGCAGCGCTGGAGCATCGCCACCGACGTGCGCCGCACTGCCGATGAATACGCGGTCTGGCTCGACCAGTTGCTGCGGATGGAAGGCCATGCGCGCGCCGATGTCAGCGCGGTGCTGATCGCCACGGTGGTGCCGCGTGCGCTGCATAATCTGCAGGTCCTGTCGCAGAAGTATTTCGGGGTGGAGGCGCTGATTGCGGGCCGCGCGCCGGTTGAATGGGGCATCAATCTTAAAGTCGATGAACCGCGCGCACTGGGTGCAGACCGCGCGGTCAATGCAATCGCTGCGCAAACGCTCGAAAACGGTGACAAGATCGTGATTAGCTTTGGCACCGCGACCACTTTCGATCATATCGGCGCCGACGGCTCTTATCTGGGCGGCAGCATCGCCACCGGGGTCAGCTTGTCGCTCGACGCTCTCTACGAAGCTGCGGCCATGTTGCCGCGTATCGCCATCGAACCACCACCCACCGCAAGCGTCATCGGACGCGACACGGTCGGCCAAATGCAGATCGGGATTTACTGGGGCTATGTCAGCATGATCGAAGGAATGATCGCGCGAATGAAGGCTGAAATCGGCCGCCCGGTGAAAGTGATTGCCACCGGCGGACTGGCGGCGCTGTTTCAGCGGCACGGCGAGCTGTTCGACCGGGTCGAACCAGATCTGACCTTGCTGGGCATTGCACGGCTTTATGCCAATAACTTGGTTGCACCGGCATGAGCAAGGCTTCCAGCCACAAGCCGGGCAAGGAACTGCTGTTCCTGGCGCTTGGCGGATCGGGCGAGATCGGCATGAACGTCAACCTCTACGGCTGCGACGGCAAATGGCTGATGGTCGACCTGGGAATGACCTTTGGCGCGAACGAATATCCCGGGACCGAACTGGTCTTCGCTGACCTCGACTTCATCGAGGAACGCAAGGCAGACCTGATCGGCATCGTGCTGACTCATGCGCACGAAGATCACATCGGCGCGGTGCCATATTTTGCGCAAGAGCTGGGCGTGCCGCTCTATGCCACTCCGTTCACGGCCGCGCTGGTTACCGACAAGTTGGAAGAAGCCGGGATTGCGCGCGAAATCGAACTCAACGTGATTGATCATCTCGATGAATTCCAGATCGGTCCGTTCGGTATTCGTTACGTGCCGCTGGCGCACTCTATTGCCGAGGGCAACGGGCTGGTGATCGAGACGCCGTATGGCCGCGTCTTCCACACCGGCGATTGGAAACTCGATGCTGCGCCGCTGGTCGGCATTCCGGCGAGCACCGCGGAACTGACCGCGATCGGCGACGAGGGCGTGCTCGCGCTGGTCTGCGATTCGACCAATGTGTTCAATCCCGAGGCTTCGGGCTCCGAAGGCATGGTGCGCGATGCGTTGCTGGCCGAAGTTGCGCGGCACAAGGGCAAGCGCGTGCTGGTCACCACTTTTGCTTCAAACGTGGCACGGCTGCAGACGCTGGGCGAAGTGGCCGACGCGACCAACCGGCGGCTGTGCGTCGCCGGGCGGTCGCTCGACCGGATCATCCGCACCGCCAAAGCCTGCGGTTATCTGCGCGGGTTGCCCGAACTGGTCGATTTTCAGACCGCGATGGCGCTGCCGCGGGGTGAAGTGCTGATCCTTGCTACCGGCGGCCAAGGTGAGGCGCGCGCAGCGTTGTCGCGCGTTGCAGAGGAAACCCATCAGATATCGTTGTCCGCAGGTGACGTCGTGTTGTTTTCCAGCCGTCAGATTCCGGGTAATGAAGTGGCGATCGGGCGGATTCAAAACCGTCTGGCCAGCCGCGATATAACGATTGTAACTGACCGGCAGAGCGAGATTCACGTCTCGGGCCACCCGGGCCGGCCCGAACTCGAAGCCCTGTACAGCTGGATCCGGCCGCAAATTCTGGTCCCTGTGCACGGCGAGATGCGGCACATGAAAGAACAGGCGCGGCTCGGCAAGGCGCGCGGCATCCCGCAGAACGTCGTGCAGGGTAACGGCGATTTGCTCCGGCTTGCCCCCGGGAAGCCGGGCAAGATTGCTACGGTGCGTAACGGGCGCTTAATCCTCGATGGCGACATTATCTCGCCTGCCAATGGCGAAGCTATCGTGATGCGCCGCCGCTTGGCTCTGAACGGTTTGGTCATCGTTTTGCTGGCGGGACGCGGCCACGTGCAGGTCGAATCGCTCGGGTTGCCGCTGGAAGAAGACCATGACGAGTTTGTGGCCGAGGCGCAGCAAGACATCGTTACCGCGCTCGGCAAGATGAAGCCCGGCCAGCGGCAAGACCGCGAGGCGGTGCTCGAAACCGCCAGGCTGGCTGCGCGTCGCGCGGCGCAGCGCTGGTGCGGCAAAAAGCCGCAGGTGCGCGTCATCATGAGCGAGGTTTGAGCAATGGGTTGGACCGCAGTCTTGGCTATCTATGTGCTGTTCTGGGTCCTCGCGGCATTTTTGGTGATGCCGTTTGGACTTCGCACCCACGACGATGACAACGCTGATCTGGTCCCTGGGCAAGTCAGCAGTGCGCCGGTCAACTTCCATCCCAAACGGATTGTGCTCCGTGCCACAGTGTTATCGGTGGCAATGTTCGGTCTGTTTTACGCCAATTACGTCAACGGATGGGTTTCGGTAAATTCGATCGATGTGACCAAATGGTTCGGAAACTAGCCAGCAGTCAGTTCCGCAGCCGCTCGATGGCTTGCGCCAGCGCGACATAGAGCTTGCCCATATCCGACGACAGCAGCGTCACTCCCAGCGCGTGACCGTCGCGGGTCGACAGCAATTGCCGCAGCATTGCTTCAAAATCGTGGATGTAGCGGCTGACGTGTTCGCGGAATTCGCGGTCAGCTTCGTATAGTTGCGCCACGGCTTTGGCTTCGGGCGCATCGAGCAGCCGGACCGCGCGGCGCGTAAATATGCCGCGGTCTCCCTTGAGGTAAGCTGCCCACGAAGTATCGGTGACATCGCTATCAAGCGCGCGGGCGATGTCGATCGCGTTGGAATTGAGGCTTTCGGTAATCAGTGCCACACGCCGGGCAAAGTCGTGATCTACCTGTTCCTCGGCTTTGCTGCGGGCGTGTGCGACCCGGCGTTCAAGGTTCCCGGCCAGCTCATTGACCTTGGCCAGCTGATCGCGCAGCTGCACTGCCGCCTCGCGGCTGATACCAGCTGCGTTGGCCGAAGCCTGTTCAAGCTGACCGGCTACTTGTGCCGCGCGGTCGCGCAGTGCCGCATCCAGTGCCGCTCCGCTTTCATCGCCAATCCGCGCGGCCAGCGCTGTTATCGACTGCGCGCTCATTGCCTCAATTCCAGCCACGGCGTCGCGAGCCGATCCACGCAATTGTTCGATCGACTGTGCCAGCTCGCCTTGGGCATGTTCGGCCAGGGCCAGCGATTCAGCGCGAATTGCTTCAAGTCCGTGCTGTAAATCTGACAGACTGGCGCCGTTCTGTGCATGACTGCGCGCAATTTCACCCTGTAGAGCGCCAATTTGTTCGACCGTTCCGGCGAGCGCCTCGCGGCTGCGGCCGGTGTGCGCGAGCAGCATCTCGCCGCGTGAGGCAGCTTCGCCCGAAAGCGCGTGAACCGCGCGCACCCGTTCCTCAACCTTGATCAGCCGGCCCTCGCTGGCGGCGATCGCGGTGGGTAAGTGTTCGCCGGTATGCTTGACGCTGGCTTGCAGCAATTCAAGCAGCCGCACCGCATTGTCAGTCAGCACTGCCACCGCGCTGTCGGTTTGTGAAATGGCACCGCTGCTTGCAGCGAGATGGTCAGCGATCCCGGCAATGCTGGTGCGTAGCTTGCCTTCGACATCGCCGCCCTGCGCCGCAATCGCTGCGACCTGCTCTGAAAATCCGGCCAGCTGGGTGCCAATTTCGTCATGCCGCTGCTGCAAGCTCGACAAGTGCGCTTCCTGCACATTGCGGTGCGCACCAGCAGCCTGATCGAGCGCGGCCATTTGCCCGGCTAGCTGGGCAATGAATTGCTCGTTCCGGGTGTCGAAATCGTGCTGGCGCTGTTCGAGATTGTCAACGAACAGCCGATCCCGCTCGGCCAAGCTGTCATCGATGCGCTGCGCTTCTGACGCCAACGCGGCAAGACGGTTGTTGGACGACTCGCTGGCATGCCGATCAATTTCAGAAACTTGCGCGATCGCGGTTCGCAAGTCTGCCTCGAGTTTGGCAATCGCCATCTGCCACGCCGTCAGTGCGGTCTGTTCGCCATCGCGCACTGACCGCGCGAGCATAGAACTCTCGTCGCGCACCGCCGTCAATCGGGCCCGCAGCGAAGTGAGGCTTTCGGCTTCATGCTGGTCGAGCGTGCCGCGCACTCCGGCGAGCTCATCGCACAGCGCAGCAGCCCGGACACGAATCGCCGCCAACGCGTCGGCTTCTTGCAGCTCGATTGCGGCGCGGACTTCATCTCCGCCTGCGCTAAGCGCGACAAACCGCTGTTGTGCAATATCGCCCAACTGATCAGCCTGCAGGGTGAACTGGGAAATTGTTTCATCAACCAGTCCGCGCAGCGCCAACACTTGGCGTTCGCTTGCCTGACCAAAATCATTGAGCTGCTTGAAGCCGCTGATCAGATCGTCAAGCTGGGTATGCGCGGCGCGACCCGCCGTGCCGATGTTATTTGTCACGTCCTTGGCCGAGCTGGCAATTACCGGAAGCTGACTGCGCAATTTTTCCATATTCTCAAGCGCTGCTGTGCTGACATCGCCAATCGCATCGATCCGGGTCCCGTTATCGTGAATCAATCCAACCAGCTTTTCCGCGTGCAGCGACAAGCGCTCGGTCGCGACCCGGCCAAGCGAATCGATGTCGCGCGATTGCGCCGCGATGAATTCACGCGCCAGACTCAGCTCGCGGTTGACAGTAGTCAGCCGGGCTTCGAGTTTTCTGGATTCGTCGCTTAACATCCGCGCGGTATCGCCGAACCGCAGCGCTTCGCGGCGGCTGTTGCGCATGGCCAGCAGCCATGACACGCAGATCAGCACCACGGGTACCGCCCAGTCCCGCACCCAGCCGGTCCACTGCAGCAGCGATCCTCCAACACGCAAAGCGTCCAGATTGGCAATGAGAAACAACGCGGTCCAGCCAACTAGGCCGCAGATGGCCAGCGTTCCAGCGACAAGCGCACCCCACCGGCGTGTCGGACGCACGGCTGGCTCGTCCCACCAGTCATCGGCGGCAGCGCCGTTTTCAGCTTCCGACATGTCGGGCGCGTCGGGTTCGTTCACACCAAGCCCCTGCGGCGCTTGCGGATCGATGGCGGCGATGGTTCCCCTGTTCATGACGCATGTTTACCATGATTAGGCGGTGGATAAACCCCGGATTAACCACCCGCTGCTACTGTAGCGGCTATGGCTTACGAAGCGGGTGCCCTCGATGCGACGATTGCAGCAGCGGCAGGGGCAGACCCGGCACTGTTTCACGAGTTGCGCCAAGCGTTTAGCGACAGTGTCGCGCGGCAACTCGATTTGCTGCGACGGTCGCGCTGCGATGGAAATTGGCAGATGGCGGCGCTGCGGCTGAAAGGCGTCGCAGCAAGCTTCCATGCCGAGCAATTGCTGATCCTGGCAGACGAAGCGATTGACGGAGCGCCGGGCGATCCCAGTGTGTTGCGCCGGATCAGGGTGTTTCTGGACGACTTTTCAAACGCTTGAACGAATTGGCAAGTTGACTGCCTGCAACCGCTTGGCACTGCGCCAGCACTCCCCTAAAAGCCCAGCATCCCACCCCGAAAATGCGGAGAAAATCGCTGCGGGTCGCTCTCATTTCTTTGCTTGAACCAGCCACTGAAGGTCAGGTGCCGCGCGGCTTGCTGCGCGTGGGCGGTTTGACCGTAGCGCGCCAGCAGCTTGGCATCGCGCTGGCGCTGAACTGCGAACGGATTATCTGCCTTGCGCCGGGGCTAAACCCTGAAATCCTTGCGTTGCAACATATTACCGAGGCGCGCGGCGCGCAGTTCAACGTGATTGCAGGGCCGCGACCATTGTTGGGGCTGGTTAGCGCGGCCGATGAGGTCATCGCGTTGGCCGACGGGCTGTTCGGTTCGACAGCCGAAGCGGTCGATTTGTTGGCCGAAGGTCAAGCCGTGCTGGTCCAGCCAGTCGAACAGGGCCTCGTCGCCGGGTTTGAGCGGATCGATCTGAATAATGCGGCGGCCGGTGCATTGCGGATTCCAGGACGATTGGTCGAACAGATTGCCACGCTTCCCGCCGATTGCGATCCCATATCGGCATTGCAGCGGATCGCCCTGCAGGCCGGGATACGTCAGCGCTCGATCCCCGCACCAGGGCAAGACGGACTGTTCTGGACGCTGGTCCGCAGCGAAGTCGACGCTCACACGATCGAACCGCAATGGATCCGCCAGCGTACCCGCGATGCAGTGCCGCTGGGTCCGGCGCGCGCGGTTGCCTTACTGGGAGTGCGCAGTTTCGGGCCGGCGCTGCTGCACGCCGGAACCGGCGCGCGCGGGTTGGTAATTGCAGCAGTTGCCATGGCCTTGCTGGCACTGGGCGCGGGCTGGTTTGGCCTGCCGATGGTCGGGCTGGGCTTGACGGCACTCGGATGGGTCCTGCGTGAAAGCGCCGCGCTGCTGTCGCGGATCGAAAATGACGCGCCGCCGCGACTTCGCGGCGTCGATAGTCTGGCAGCTTATGGCTGGGCTATCGACGCCGTCATCATACTCCTGCTGGGGTGGGGCACTGCGCTTGAGCCGGGGCATTCGTGGCTCGATCAGATGTTCCCGCCGTTTATGCTGATCGCCCAATTGCGTATTCTCGCAGCGATCGACAGCGGGCGATGGGGGGCATGGTTGACTGACCGCAGTTTGCTTTCGATCGCATTGCTCGCGGCGTTGCTGGGACGGATTGGCAGCGAGGCGGCGCATGGTGGTGCTGTTCTGGTTGCGATCGGGGCCTTGGCGCTGCTCGCCAGTAAATCGCGACTAACGCGACCTTAACCAACCAGCGCTATGACACAGGGCATGACCGAGAATATTGCCCAGCTGAATCCGGACGCGAGCGTCGAGCAGGTGATGCGCGATGAATTGGCGCATGGCGACGCTCTGATCGGAACCATTGCGCCCATTCTGCGGCATTTGCTCGCCAATGATGAGCATTCGGTATTCAGCGACGAGATCATTGCGCGGGTGCGCGGGATGTTGGCCGATGTTGCCAAACAGGTTTTGAACGAGCTGGCAGCGGCGCACGGCAACCCCGATCAACGCGATCATCCGCCCGAAAAGATTGTGGCATTGGTCGAGCATCTGGTCGGTCACTCGGCATTTTTGGCGCATGCGCACGCCTTGGCCCTCGAATGGCAGCTGACCGAACGCATGCAGGCCCGGCTCGGTCTCGATCCGGTGCTGACACCGCTGCTGCAAGCGTTGATCGCATCGAGCGACGCCGGTGTCGCTTCGCGGGCAATGGCGCTGTTGGCTTCGCAGGCCCGCTTCGCCACCAGCCAGCGCCGCATGCAGTTGCCGCTCAATGAATTGCCGGGTGATCTGCTGCATACTGCACTGCTAGCCCTGCGCGGGCACGCTGGCGATGATCCCGAAATTCAAAGCGCCGTCCTGCAAGCAGAACACACCATTCGCGGCCGTTATGATGAAAGCCGCAGCCGGTTGGGTCTGATCCTGCGGATCGTGACCGGGATGGGCGGGGGTGCCACAGCAGCGTTGGCGCTCACTCACGCTGGGGTTGGAATCTTTCTGAGCGCGCTGGCGCTCGCGTCGGGGCAAGACCGCGACATGGCGGTGCTGGCAACGAATGAGGGGCAGCTGGCGCGGTTGGCCCTGGCGCTGCGAGCATCGGGTCTCAAGCCCCAAGCGATTGAGGAGCAATTCGTTTCACTGCACCCCGAAGTGGCCTTGCCTGACGGGTTTGAGCAGTTGGGCAGCGATCAAGCCGCCGCCATGCTGGCCCGGTCAGCCAGCTATCCAGGCGGCTAATCGAAATGCTTGAAGCAGGCCCGGACCTGGCGATCGCGCGCACTGACGTTGCCGACCAATTGATCTACGCGGGCGAACCGTTAGCCGGTTTGCAAGCGGCTTGCGGGGGAAAATTGCCCGGCGCGATCGCAATCCCGGCGCTGCATGATCTGGTCGCCAAAGCCCGCAGTTATGGTTTGAAACTAGCCCGGTCGATCCGCGCGCATGATGGCCGCGAAATGATCACTGCATGGCTCGAAGTTACGCCAGACGGTGACGGCTGCCGCATTGCGGTGACCAGTTGGCAAAGTGGGCCGCTTGAGCCTGAAGATCCAGCCGCGATCAGCGGGCACCGTGCGGCGATCGATCGCACTCTGGCTGAACTGACCGCACAGCTCGATGCAGATCAGGCATTGCGCAGTGTCGAGAGCAGCGCGGCTGATCTGGCCGGGCTGACCGCCGCGATGCAAGCTGGTCTCGGCCGATCGTGGACCGACTTTGTCGAGATCGACGGAACCGTTCACGAGCAGCCGATGCATTGGCGGCTGCTCGATGGAGCCAATATCCGCATTGCCGGATCCGATCGGGGCTGGCGTGCCAATCTGTTGCCGCACGAGCTTCCCGGTGGAAGTCCGCTGGGATTTGAACTGTGCCTGACCGCCGACACGCCGCTGATCGCTGCAGCCGCTCCGAAGCCCGAAGCGGTCGTCATGCCAAGCAACGGTCAGGGTCTGGTCGGACGCGATATCGCACCCGTTTTGCGTCAGCCGATCGCGCGGATCATCGCCAATGCCGAGACGATCCGGACCAAAATGGCCGGGCCATTGGCCGACGAGTATAGCCAATATGCCGCCGATATAGCTTCAGCCGGGCAGCACCTGCTTGCGCTGGTCGAGGATTTGGCAGATCTTGAGGTGGTCGAGGCCGACGAATTCAACACCGCGCCGGATCGAATCGATCTGGCTGACGTTGCACGGCGCGCCGCGGGCATTCTGGGGGTGCGCGCGCAGGAGCGCGGGATAACCATAGATGCACCCAAACCAGGTGAGCATCTCCCCGCAATCGCCGAATTTCGCAGAGTTTTGCAAGTATTGCTCAATCTGGTCGGCAACGCGATCCGCTATGCTCCTGATAATTCGCAAGTGTGGATCAGGCTTGAAGACGGCGGCGGCCGCGCGCGGCTGATCGTCGCGGATCAAGGGCCGGGGCTGTCCGATGTGCAGCAGGTCAAAGTGTTTGAGAAGTTCGAACGGCTTGGCCGCAGCGGAGAAGACGGCGGCTCGGGCCTTGGTTTGTATATCTCGCGCCGACTAGCGCGTGCGATGAGCGGCGATCTCACCGTCGAAAGCGCGCCCGGCCAAGGCGCGCGGTTTGTACTCGACGTGCCGGCCGACTTGCTGGCTTTAGCTCCGACCACGGCGCAGCAGCACGATCACCAGCATGCCGACCGCAGCTAGAATCGCACCGTTGTAGGCCCAAGCCCGATCAGCCAGCATAAAGCTGCTGGCCGGCCACATGACGATGCCAAGTCCCTGACCAATCCACAGCAGTCCCATCAGCACTGCCAGAACGGCCAGGACCATGCCCACTGAACGCGCTATGCCCATCGAATTTCTCCCGACCTCTGACACATTGAGCGTGCCGATCAACAGCGCTGTCGGCGCTTGTTCAGCGCTTGTCGAGCGAAACGTAATCGCGCGCAGTTGGCCCGGTGTAAAGCTGCCGCGGCCGGCCGATCTTCTGGCCGGGATCAGAGATCATCTCATTCCACTGCGCCACCCAACCGACGGTCCGCGCAAGCGCAAACAACACAGTGAACATCGTGGTCGGGAACCCGATCGCCGAGAGCACCACGCCCGAGTAGAAATCGACATTGGGGAACAGCTTTTTCTCAATGAAATACGGATCGTTAAGCGCCATTTCCTCAAGCTGTAGCGCCACCTCGAAGATCGGGTCAGTCACTTTGAGTTCGGCGAACAGCTCGCGCACGGTCGACTGCATCACTGTCGCACGCGGATCATAGTTTTTGTAGACCCGGTGGCCAAAGCCCATCAGGCGGAACGGGTCATTCTTGTCCTTGGCGCGGGCGATGAATTCTGGAATGCGATCAGGCGTGCCGATTTCGTGCAGCATATTAAGAGCGGCCTCGTTGGCGCCGCCGTGCGCCGGACCCCACAGGCAGGCGATACCAGCGGCGACGCAAGCGAACGGATTGGCGCCAGATGAGCCTGCCAATCGGACGGTCGAGGTCGAGGCATTCTGCTCGTGATCGGCGTGCAGGATGAAAATCCGGTCCAACGCCTTCTCGACGATCGGATTGACGACATATGGCTCGGCCGGGACGCCGAAAGTCATCCGCAGAAAGTTGCCGGTGTAACTAAGCGAATTGTCGGGATAGACGAACGGCTGGCCGACCGAATACTTATAAGCCATCGCGGCAATCGTCGGCATCTTGGCGATCAGCCGGTGCGAACTAATCTTGCGGTGCACCGGATCGGCGATGTCGGTCGAATCGTGATAAAACGCCGAGAGCGCGCCGACGACGCCGCACATAATTGCCATCGGGTGCGCATCGCGCCGAAAACCACGGTAGAATGTCGAGAGTTGCTCATGAAGCATCGTGTGGCGGGTGATGGTTCGGCTGAAGTCGTCAAGCTGCGCCTGATCGGGCAGCTCGCCATTCAGCAGCAGATAACTGACTTCCATAAAGCTGGAGTCTTCGGCCAGCTGCCCGATCGGATAACCGCGGTGCAACAACACGCCTTCGTCGCCGTCGATGTAGGTCAGCGCGCTCTCGCAGCTAGCGGTCGAAGTGAAACCGGGATCATAGGTGAACATGCCGGTCTGAGCGTACAGCTTGCGGATATCGATCACGTCCGGACCGACTGAACCCGATACTACGGGATATGCGTATTCTGCGTTACCTGCGATCAGCCTGGCATCGTTGCTCACCTGTCATTCTCCTAAACGCTGACCGGACGGGGCTGGAACCCGCGCCAGGGCAGCCCTTTGCCCCAGGATCGCGTGCTGCGCCAGCCATTCCGGCGATTGATCAGTACCCTGGGGAGGACTTTGTCTGGTTAGCATCACCCTAGGGGTATGCGCCAGTGAATCCCGCCAGTAATTCGCTACCAGTAAGGCCACGCCAGCTTGTCATGCGGCGCCGCATTCTGTCAGTTATCCATCATGGCCAGCGATGCCACATCTCTGGTGCCGATGGGCAGTGACGCATCCGATGACGCTGCACTGCAGCATAGGCATTGGCCCAAGCTTTCAGACTTGTCCAGCGGACTTGCGCAGGCCGAGCAATTCCTCGCTGTGTCGCAGTTTGAACTGGCCCCGTGGCTGGTCGTGAGCTTCGCGGCGGGGATCAGCGCGTGGTTTACAGCCGGCAATGAGCATCAATGGCTCGGGGTGATCGCATTGTCCTTGGCAGCGGCGTCGGGCGCGGCCGCGCTATTGCATCCCCGCGGCCGGTTCGTTTTCGTGCGGCGCGGCATAATCCTCACCGGATTGCTGGTGGCGCTGGGGTGCAGTTTTGTATGGAGCAAATCCGCGCTGATCGGCACTGCGCCAATTGCGCGGCCGACGGTCACGTGGTTGACCGGAAAACTGCTCGCACGCGACGAGCAGCCGGCGCAAGCGCGGGTCCGCTTGCGGCTGGCGGTCCGAGATCCAGACACAGGCCGAGCCATGCTGGTGCGGGTCAACCTCGACACTGCCAGCGATCGGCCCGAACTGGTTGAGGGCGCGGTGGTGAAGTTGCGCGCGCGGTTGGTTCCGCCTGCTCCGCCGATGCTGCCGGGTGGCTATAACTTCGCGCGTGCCGCGTGGTTTTCTGGCATCGCGGCGACCGGATCGGCACTGGGGCCGGTTATCGTGCTCAATCCGGGCAAAGACGACGGTTTTTTGCGGCGGTCGCAACGCCGCTTGTCGCACCATGTCCGCGATAATCTGAGCGGATCGCCTGGCGCGCTGGCGGCGGCCTTTGCCAGCGGCGATCGCGGCGCTATCGCTCCGGCCGACGAGGACGCGATGCGCGATGCTGGGCTCACGCATTTGCTGTCGATCAGCGGGCTGCACGTCAGCGCGGTAATCGCGGCGGCCTATTTCATCGCGCTGCGGCTGCTCGCGCTGGTCCCGTGGCTGGCCTTGCGGATCCGGGTACCGATTGCAGCGGCAGGGGCAGGGGCCGTGGCGGGGATCGGTTATACGCTGCTGACCGGGGCCGAAGTGCCGACGATCCGTTCGTGCATCGCCGCCGTGCTGGTAATGCTTGCGCTCGTGCTCGGGCGCGAGCCGCTGTCGATGCGGATGATCGCGGTCGCGGCCATGCTGGTGCTGCTGATCTGGCCCGAGGCGGTGATCAGCCCGGGGTTCCAGATGAGCTTCGCCTCGGTCATCGCGATCGTGGCGCTGCACAGTTCGGCACCACTGCGCAGCTTCAACGCCCCGCGTGAGGAGCCGCTGTGGGCGCGCTGGCCGCGACAACTGGCGCTGCTGCTGCTGACCGGGGTGGTGATCGAACTGGCCTTGATGCCGATCGGGCTGTTCCACTTCCACCGTGCCGGGGTGTACGGCGCGCTGGCCAATGTCATCGCCATTCCGTTGACCACGCTGGCGTCAATGCCATTGATCGCGCTGGCTTTGCTATTTGATGCAGTAGGAGCTGGGGCACCGTTCTGGTGGCTGGCGGGAAAATCGCTCGAATTGTTGCTGGCTTTGGCGCACTGGACCGCTGCGATGCCCGGTGCGGTGACGATGATGCCGGCAATGGGCGAGGGGGCTTTCACGCTGTTTGTAGGCGGTGGGCTCTGGCTGGCACTTTGGCGCGGACGGGTTAGGCTTGCCGGATTGCTTCCAGCGGGGCTGGGGCTGATATTGCTGCTGCAGGTTCGCGCGCCCGATCTGCTGATCTCTGGCGATGGTCGCCACATCGGGATCATCGGCGAAGCGGCACAACAATTGCTGGTGCTGCGGGACAGCCGCAGCGATTATACCCGTGACAACCTGACCGAAAGCGCGGGTATGGCTGGCGAACTGCGGTTGCTCGACGAATGGCCGGACGCGCGTTGCAATGCTGATTTCTGCGCGATCACCCTCCGTCGCGGCCCGCGCGACTGGCAAGTGCTGATGGCACGCAGTAAAGCACTCGTATCCGAGCGCGAACTGGCGGCGGCATGCGAACGCGCCGACATCGTCATGTCCGAGCGTTATCTGCCCCGGTCGTGCAAACCGCGCTGGCTTAAGGCCGATCGGGACCTGCTCCAGCGTAGCGGCGGTATGGCGATCGATCTACGCATGCCGCGGATTGAAACTGTGGCGCAAGGAGAGGGGGCGCATGGCTGGTGGAACCCGCCAGTTCGCCCGCCGCGCCGGTTAACACCATCACAAGCTGCAAGTTCGGGCGAACCTGACGCTGGCAGCGCATCAGTCGCACCAGACCGATTGCCGCGCATGCCTGCTCAATGATAGCGGCGCAGCAGTCCGGCCAACTTGCCTTGCACGACCACTTCGCGCGGATCGTAGACTTGTGGCTCGTAAGCCGCATTGGCCGGATCGAGCCGCACCCGCCCATCCTGGCGGCGCAGATATTTGAGCGTGGCTTCTTCGCCGCGCACCAGCGCCACCACGATCTCGCCATCGCGCGCT
>JANMCG010000196.1:0-17712 GCA_031361075.1 Novosphingobium sp.
TAGCCGAACAAACCCTTGCCCGAGAAAGTCGCGGTGATTTCCGAATAGATACCGAACACCGGCAGGACCAGCACATAGACTTCCGGATGGCCCCAGATCCACACCAGGTTCCAATACATCATCGGGTTGCCGCCCAGGTCATTGGTGAAGAAATTGGTCCCGGCATAGCGGTCGAGCATCAGCAACGCGAAAGCCCCAGTCAGCGCCGGGAAAATCGCAACGGCCAGCACCTGGCTGCACAATGCGGTCCAGGTGAACACCGGCATCTTCATCATGGTCATCCCCGGTGCGCGCATCTTGATGACTGTGGAGACCATGTTGATCGCCGATAAGGTGGTGCCCACCCCGGCAATCTGCAGCGCCCAAAGGTAATAGTCAGGACCGGTCCCGGGGCTGTTCTGGATGTTCGATACCGGCACATAATTGAGCCACCCGGCGGACGAGAATTCGCCCACGAACAAGCTGGCCATGACCAGCAACGCGCCCGCCGTGGTCAGCCAGAAACTGAGCGAATTTAGATAGGGAAAGGCCACGTCGCGCGCGCCGATCTGCAGCGGCATGACAAAATTGATAACGCCGGAAATGAGCGGGATCGCCACGAAAAAAATCATGATCGTGCCGTGCGCCGTGAAAATCTGATCGTAGTGGTGCGCGTTTAGGTAACCCTCGTTTGCACCGAAGGCCATGGCTTGCTGCAATCGCATCATCAGCGCATCGGCAAACCCGCGCAGCAGCATCACGATACCAAGGATCATATACATGATCCCGATTTTCTTGTGATCGACCGTCGTGAACCACTCGCGCCACAGCCAGCCCCATAACCCATACCTGGTGACCGCGCCCACCATCCCCAGCCCGATCAGCACCACCACAATCATCGTGGTCAGCACAATCGGCTCGTGCACCGGGAAACTGTCCCAGCTTAACCGGCCAAACACGATCTTTGATAACGGCCAATCTAACACTTCAATGTGACTCCGGATGAGCGGGCTGAGCAGCAGCCTGAGCAGCAGGCATCGCGTCGCGGTCACCGTGCATGACGCCTGACATGCACGGTGTGCCAGGTTCGACGCAGCGTTCGGAAATCCGCTGGAACAGATCACCGGGAACCGCTGCAAACAAGGCCGCCGGCACTTTCTCGCTGGGTTTCAGCAATTGCCGATAGCTCGCCAGGTCAAGCGCTTGACCGGCGCCCTTGGCCTGGGCGACCCACGCCCTGAAATTGGCATCGTTTACCCCGCGCAACTGGAACCGCATGTCGCTGAAGCCCTTGCCGCTGTAATTGGCCGAATAACCTTCATAATTGCCCGGACGGTTCAAGATAGCGTGCAGCTGGCTCTGCATACCCGGCATCGCATAAACCATTCCAGCCAGCGTCGGCGCGTAAAAGGCATTCATCATATTGGTCGAAGTAATTTCGAATTTGACCGGGCGGTTAATCGGCAAGACCAGCTCATTGACCGTCGCCACGCCTTGTTCCGGATAGATAAACAGCCACTTCCAATCCATCGCCACCACCTGAACGCGCAGTGGCTGCACAGCAGGAGCGGCCGCTTCGGGTCCGGTTGCGACCTGATCAAGCGGACGGAACGGGTCCAGCAGATGCGTGCTGGACCAGGTCAGTGCGCCGAGCGCGATGACGATCAACAGCGGTGCTGACCAGATCATCAGTTCCAGCGACGTCGAATGATCGAAGCCTGGATCATAGGTGCCGCCGCCGCCTTTGCGATAACGCCAAGCAAACAGGACGATCAGGATCAGCACCGGAACAATGATCAGCAGCATGACACCGGTTGAAATGTAGATGATGTTGCGCTGCTGCCGGGCGACATCGCCCGCCGGGTTGAGCACGGCCCGGTCACACGCCGCGCATATCAGAACCAGCGGCCCCAGCATGAGGCACTTCAGTCGGTCCGCAAGGGCAAAGAACGGCTGCAACATGGCGCCTTTCTAGAATGGGTCGACACTGTCCAACATTGGACATTTTGTCCAATGCCAAAGCGCGGCAAACTGGCGCACATAGCATACCGCACTTGCGCCAACCGGGCGAAGGGGCGATGCACTCGCCTGATCGAAGAGAGGTCATCATGACTGTCACCGCCGCTGCATCCAATTCCACCGATCTGGAACATGATGCACAGGCGCTTCACGCGCAGAGCGGATCGGTAAGACCCGGCGACATCGCCATCGGGGTGATTATCGGCCGGACAAGCGAATTCTTCGATTTCTTCGTTTATGCGATCGCTTCGGTGCTGGTTTTTCCATCGCTGGTCTTTCCGTTCGTCGATCCGCTGACTGGCACGCTGTACGCGTTTGCGCTGTTTGCGCTGGCGTTTGTCGGTCGGCCAATCGGAACGCTGCTGTTCACGTATATCGATCAACGGCACGGGCGCGGGGTAAAGCTGACGATCGCGCTGTTTCTGCTCGGCGGTTCGACCATGGCGATCGCGCTGCTGCCCGGCCATGCGCAGGTCGGCGCAGTCAGCATCTGGTTGCTCGGATTGTTTCGGTTGTGCCAAGGGATCGCGCTGGGCGGCGCGTGGGACGGACTGGCGTCGCTGCTGGCGCTGAACGCTCCGCCCGAACGGCGTGGCTGGTACGCCATGATCCCGCAACTGGGCGCACCGCTTGGGCTGATCCTTGCCAGCGCGCTGTTCGCCTATTTCCTCGCGCTGCTGTCGGCACAGGATTTTCTGACCTGGGGCTGGCGCTATCCATTCTTCGTGGCGCTGGCGATCAACGTTGTCGCACTGTTCGCACGCCTGCGGCTGGTCGCCACGCCTGAATTCAAACGGCTGTTTGAAACCCGCGAACTCCAGCCCTCGCCGCCATTCAAAACGGTGCGCAAGGAATGGCGCACGATTGTCCTTGGCGCCTTTGCCCCGCTTGCCAGCTTTGCGCTGTTCCACCTCGTGGCGGTGTTCCCGTTGTCCTGGGTTCGGCTGACCACCGACGAAAGCCTTGTGCGGTTCCTGCTGTTGGAAGCTGGCGGCGCAGTGATCTGCGTTGCGGCCATGCTGGTCTCGGGCGTACTGGCGGACCGCGTCGGACGCCGCGCGGTGTTAAGCGTTTCAGCCGTTGCAATCGGCGCATACAGTGGCTTCGCCCCGCAATTGCTCGGCGCCGGGCCAGCCGGCGAGATTGCCTACATGCTCAGCGGGTTTGTGTTGCTCGGCTTGGCATTCGGCCAATCTTCGGGTGTGGTGAACGCCAGTTTCAGCCCTCACTATCGCTACACCGGCGCGGCCATTGTGGCCAATTCGGCGTGGTTCGTCGGGGCTGGCTTTGCCCCCTTGGTCGCGTTGTTTCTGGCAAGCCGGTTTGGGCTGTGGTCAGTTGGCTTATACCTGTTATCGGGCGCGCTGTGCACGCTGGGTGCGCTGGCGATCAACAAGGAACTGGCGCGGCGTACCGCGTAACCGCCTGCGGTCGCGCCCGCCCGCCTCGTCCTTACAAAATGGCAATCAACACCGTCATCAAACCAAGTCCGAGCGATAGCCGCAGCCGCAGCCTGTGCCATGCCGCCGCTTGCTTAACCGTATCGAACGCTAACCGGTCGATCAGCGGCGATAGCGCCAGCAGCGCGCCCAGCACCGCCAGATAAGGGGCGGGCCACGCCAGTCCCCAGACCCACGGCATAAAGCACGCCAATCCGATCAGGCTAGGTGCTACCGCCAGCCCAAATTGCGATGCGCGCGCAGTTGGCGCAGCCATCGCCTGCCCCCACCACAGTCCCCCGACGAAGCTGAAAATCAGCGCGGCATAGGCAAAGCTGCCGGCCTGCCCGACCCAGCGCAGACCATCGCCCGCTAAAACCATCGCCAGAAACACCGCTTGCGGAAGCAATCCGGCATAACCAAATCGTGCTGCCCACGCCGACGCAGGGTTTTCGTCATCCATTGCAGAGCATTGCTAACTTCGCACGAACGGCTCAACCCGCACTTTCGGGCAGGGCGAATTGCAATCAACTAGGCACTAGCTCGTTAAAATGACCACGCGCTACAAACCGATCCCCGCCAGCCGGCTTAACCGCTTGGCGAATTTCGGCGGGCTTGCGGTGAGTGTG
This sequence comes from Novosphingobium sp., assembly GCA_031361075.1. Classification (GTDB taxonomy): domain Bacteria; phylum Pseudomonadota; class Alphaproteobacteria; order Sphingomonadales; family Sphingomonadaceae; genus Novosphingobium. The sequence continues at coordinate 4,067 of JANMCG010000196.1, forward strand.
GCTGGCAATGTCGCGCGGCAGGGCATGAAAGAACTGCTGCGCGGCAAGCGGCCGAGCTGGTCCGATCTGCTGCTGACCCCCGCAAACGCGCTGCGGCTGACCGATCATCTGGCAGAATTGCGCGGTGCCGCGCTCAAATTGGGCCAGATGCTGTCGATGGACACCGGCGATTTCATTCCGCACGAGCTCACTGAAATCCTCGCCCGGTTGCGCGCCGAAGCCGATCCGATGCCCGGTGCCCAGCTCAAACAAGTCTTGATTGCCAACTGGGGAGCCGATTGGCAGACCCGGCTGGCAGCGTTTGATGCCCAACCGATTGCCGCGGCATCGATTGGCCAAGTGCACCGGGCGCGCGCGCTCGATGGCCGCAATCTGGCGATCAAGCTTCAATATCCAGGGATAGCGCAAAGTATCGATAGCGATGTCGATAATGCCGCGTTGCTGCTCAAGAGCACCGGACTGATCCCTCACCACATCGATCTTGCGCCGCTGCTGGCCCAAGCCAAGCTCCAGCTGCACGACGAGGCAGACTATTTGCGCGAGGCGCGGATGCTCGCGCAATTCCGCGGGCTGCTGCAGGCGGATCGCAACTTTGCGCTGCCCGAGCCATTGCCCGAATTATCCTCGGGCCAGATCCTGGCGATGACCTTCAGGCCCGGTGCGCCGATCGAACAGGTCGCCAACCAACCGCAAGCAGTGCGCGATCACGTTGCGTTGCAGTTGATGGGGCTGGTGCTGCGCGAACTGTTTGAATTTGGCCTGATGCAAAGCGATCCCAATCTGGCCAATTACCGCTACGATCAAGCGTCAGGCCAGATCGTGTTGCTCGATTTCGGCGCAACCCGGATCGTGTCGGGTCAAATTGCCGATTTCTACCGCGCGGTGCTCATCGCTGGGCTGGCCGGCGATCAGGTGCGACTGCGCGCCGCGCTCGAAGATTTCGGTATGCTCGATCGCGAGTCCACGCCAGACCATGCGCGCGCGGTGGTGCAATTGTTTGATGCGATCATCGAGCCTTTGCTGAAGCGCGGACCGTTCGATTTCGGTGACCCTGGCTTTCTGCAAAGCATGCGCCACAAAGGCATGGATATCGCGGCTGACCGGCGCAATTGGCGGATGCCGCCAGCCGAAGCGTTTTTTGTCCAGCGCAAGATCGGCGGGACTTATCAGCTCGCGGCCCGGTTGCGCGCACGGGTCGATGTCGGCGCGCTGGTGGAGCGGCATCTGTGACTTGCTTGGCGTTGATTTTGGGCGATCAGCTGTCCCCGCGCGTCGCGGCGCTGCGCGCTTGCGATCCAGCCGATACGGTGGTGCTGCTGGCCGAGGTATCGGCCGAGGCCAATTACGTGCGGCACCACAAAAAGAAGCTTGCCTTGGTATTTTCGGCGATGCGCCACTTTGCCAGCGAACTGCGTGAGCTGGGCTGGACGGTCGATTATGTCACGCTTGATGATCCGGCCAACAGCGGTTCGCTCGGCGGCGAAGTCACCCGGGCCATGGTGCGGCACGGTTGTACGCAGCTGGTGGTGACCGAGCCGGGCGAGTGGCGGCTGGCTACGGCAATGCAAAGCTGGTCGGATGTGCGAATCCTGCCCGATGACCGATTCATCGCGAGTCATGCTGACTTTGCCGCGTGGGCCGAGGGCCGCAAAGCGTTGCGCATGGAGTATTTCTACCGCGAGCTGCGGCGCAAGACCGGGCTGCTGATGAACGGGGACCAGCCGGCTGGCGGACAATGGAATTTCGATCACGATAACCGCAAACCAGCCGCGCGCGATCTGCTGATGCCGCAGCCGCTGCGGTTCGCGCCAGACGATACGACCCGCGAAGTGCTCGATCTGGTCGCGGCGCGGTTCGATAATAATTTTGGCCAGCTCGAGCCGTTCTGGTTTGCCACCACGCGCACTGACGCCGAGGCAGCCTTCGCACAGTTCCTGACCACCGCCTTACCCCAATTTGGCGATTATCAGGATGCCATGCTGGCGCAGGAAAAATTCCTCTACCACGCGGTCGTGTCCCTCTATCTCAACTGCGGACTGCTCGATCCCCTCGCAATGTGCCGGGCGGTCGAAGCCGAATACCGCGCTGGCCGGGCGCCGCTTAATGCCGCCGAAGGGTTTATCCGTCAGATCATCGGCTGGCGCGAATTTGTCCGCGGAATTTATTGGCGTGAAGGACCGGACTATGTGCGGCGCAATGCACTGCGCGCAAGCCGCCCGCTGCCAGGGTTTTACTGGACCGCGCAGACCGAACTGGCGTGCTTGCGGGCCGCAATCGAGCAAACCCGCGATGAAGCCTATGCGCATCATATCCAGCGGCTGATGATCACGGGAAATTTCGCGCTGCTGGCGGGGATCGATCCGCACGAGCTGCACGAATGGTATCTGGCGGTCTATGCCGATGCCTATGAATGGGTCGAGGCACCCAATACGGTGGGCATGAGCCAATTTGCCGATGACGGCTTGCTGGCGTCAAAACCTTATGCCGCAAGCGGAGCCTATATCAACCGGATGAGCGATTATTGTGCCGGGTGTCGATACGACGTCAAAGCGAAAACCGGCCCGACCGCGTGTCCGTTCAACTACCTCTACTGGGATTTCATCGCCCGTCACCGCGAGCGGATCAGCAGTAATCCGCGAATGGCGCAGATGGTGCGCACCTGGGACCAGTTCACCCCGGTTAAACAGGCTGAAATTGCGGAGGATTCAGCCCGCTTCCTTGCGGCATTGGCCTGAGCGGCACCGGTCCGAACAAAACCGCACATTATCCCAATCACGCGCCCACTTTTTGCGCCAGTTGAACGCCAGGCCGCACGCGGCGCAGAGCTTGCTGGGCAAGTCGGCTTTTTTGCGCATTTTCGCCATTGGCACTGCTCACTTTCTGGCCGGCCGACCGGCACCGTAAAGCCGCAAGCCCGCAACGTCAGGGCATTCAGGCTCGCGACTTCACGGCAAGGCCAACAGCCGGAGAGGGGCGAACGCTGCGGGCCTTATATGCGTGTTAGGCGGGCGCGAAATGCAGTTGAACCTGCCCAAATGGGCAGTTAGTAGCCCGCTTCGATGGCCAGTCGGATCGCGTCGGCGTTGGTTTTGACCCCCAAGTTTTTGAGCAAAGCAAAGCGGTGCATTTTAACCGTCCGCTCGTTCAAACCCAAGGCAAAGGCGATTTGCTTGTTCAGCTGCCCCTTGGCCATCAGCAGCAGCACTTCGTTTTGCCGTCTGGATAATTTGGCGATCTTGCCCAGCGCGGCGGCGCGCCGCCCCGGCGCATGACCAGGCCCCGCCTCGGCTACTTCGGCTTGCGAGCCGAGGAAATATTCCAGCTCGCCCTCGCCGTCAAAGATCGGCGCGACCATCACCGCGTTGCGAAACGGCGTGCCATCCTTTTTGTAGTTGAGGATTTCGACCATCACCGGCTGGCGGTTGCGGACCCCGGCGCGCAGTGCTTCGCACAGCTCTGGCTCCGAGCCGGGTCCACGTAAGAACCGGCAGTTGCGGCCAACGATTTCATCACGGATATACCCCGTTAGCGCCATGAATGCCGCATTGCATTCCACAATCGGATTGTCGGGCAAGCGCGGGTCGCTCACGACTGCCGCAATCGGGCTTTTTTCGATCATCAACCGCGGCAGCATACCTGCTCCTTAATACAACTCGGCGTTCCCAGTACATGCCCGTTTGGGCGGGTTGAGCAACCCGGTCGTGCCGCCGATTGTAGCAGCATGACATGGCTTTTCATTCTGCTCATTGCTGGTTGCGCAATCACTGTGGCGACCGCGCTCGTCCGGGGGCTGGGAGCATTCTACAAGGATGCCGAGCGGATCAAGGCGGGCGACCCCGAAGCGATTCTGAAGCACGGCGAATTGCAAAACCGGATGATGTCACAGCGTGTCCTGTTCCAAGGCATTGCCGTCCTGCTGGTCGCGCTGCTCGGGATATTGGCCAGCCGCTGACCCAGCCTCCGATAACGGGCCGGCCCTGATGCGCCGTACTGTGCGCCGCTTTGACCGGCCAATCGCATAACAGATTTAGGAATTTGGGATGAACTATGCCGCGCAAACTTTTCAGCCCGAGGATGAAGATGGCAAGCTGATCGTGCCGCCTGACGTGCAGGAAGCGATCCGCACCCTGCTGCGCTGGTCCGGCGAGGATCCCTCGCGCGAAGGATTGGCCGACACCCCGGCGCGGGTTGGACGGGCGTGGCGCGAATATTGCCAAGGATATCACCAAGATCCCGGCCTGCATTTATCGCGCACTTTTGAGGAAGTCGGCGGCTATGACGCTGTTGTGTTGCTGCGCGATATCCCGTTTCAGTCGCATTGCGAACATCATATGGCGCCCATCGTCGGAACCGCCTCGATCGCTTACCTGCCCAAAGACCGGGTAGTCGGCATTTCCAAGCTCGCCCGCGTGCTGCATGGCTATGCGCAGCGTCTGCAAGTCCAGGAACGCCTGACTGCCGAGGTTGCCAACTGCATCTGGGAACACCTCCAGCCGCTGGGCGTCGCGGTCGTCATCGAAGCGCAGCACGGCTGCATGACCGGGCGCGGCGTGCGCACACCGGGGGTCGGCATGGTGACCAGCCGGCTGGTCGGGTGCTTCCTTGACGACGCCAGCAGCCGCAAAGAAGTGCTGGCGCTGATGGGCCGATGCTGACCCGCCGCGGCACGGCGTGCAAGATCGGGATCATCGGAGCGGGGATGGCCGGATTATCCTGCGCAGCCAATCTGGCAGCGCATGGGCACCAGATACAACTGTTCGACAAGGGGCGCAGGCCCGGCGGGCGGATGTCGACAAAGCGGATCCAGACCGCGGCCGGCACCGCGCAGTTCGATCATGGCGCACAGTATTTCACGGCACGCGATCCGGCCTTTGTAGCGGTCGTGCGCGACTGGGCGCGGCGCGGCGTCGCGGAGCGCTGGCCTGCCGCGAGCCCGGACGCCTGGGTCGGCGTCCCTGGAATGAACGCCGTGCTGAAAGATCTGGCGGCGCAGCAAGAAGTATCCTCGGCCGAACTGGTCAAGGGGCTCGAACGCAGCGACGGCGCGTGGCACGTGATGACTGCGGCGGCGGCGCATGGTCCGTTCGACATCGTTGTGGTGGCGCTACCCGCCGAACAGGCCGCACCGTTGCTGGCGCTGCACGATCTGGCGCTGGCGCAGCAGGCCCTGCATGCCCGATCGCAGCCGTGCTGGACAGCGATGATCGCCTTTGCCGAACCGCTGGCGTTTGGCAGCGACGTGATCCGCGGATCTGGCACGATCGGATGGGCCGCGCGCAACACTTCCAAACCGGGCCGGTCAGGCCCCGAAGCTTGGGTTATCCAAGCCTCGGCGCAATGGTCAGCCGCTCACGTCGAAGCGGAGCAAGCGCCGGTCCTGGCTGAATTAACCCGCTGTTTCACGCACGCGGTCGGCGCGCCGCTGCCAGCGATTCTCGCAGCACAAGTGCACCGCTGGCGGTTTGCATTATCGGCCGGAACCGGGGTCGGCGCGCTGTGGAACGCTGATATCGGTCTGGGCGCTTGCGGCGACTGGCTGCTTGGTCCGCGCGTCGAATGTGCCTGGTTATCGGGCCAGCGGCTGGCCGAATTGGTCGGGGCAGCGGTGCTGTCACCGCGTTGACCAGCCGCGCTGCGGTTGATTCCCCAAAGTTATAGCAATGGCGTAGTGCTGGCGATGCCCTAATGGTTTGGCGATGACCGGTTGGGAGTTCTTTGCGCTGGTGCTGGCCGGGGGCGTTGCCGGGCTGATCAACACCCTTGCTGGCGGCGGCCCGATTCTAACGCTGATGGTCTTGAGCCTGGTCGGGATCGACCCCCGGATCGCCAACCTGACATCGACCGTGGCGTTGCTTCCGGGCCAGTTCCTGACTGGCCGGATTGCCCCGCGTGGAGCGGCGCAGCGCGCCCAGCTTTCTGTTACGATGGTTGCAATTGCGGTGGCGGGCGGCGTAGCCGGCGCAAGCCTGCTGATCATTACCCCATCGGCCCGGTTCAGCCAGATCGTTCCATGGCTGGTGCTGTTTGCGACCACGGCGTATGTGCTTGCCCCGCGACGGGCTGAGGCCGACGCCCGTGAGGACGACGCCCTTGCGCTACCCGCAGCAATCAATCCGCCACTGCTGCCGCTGAGCATTTACGGTGGGTATTTTGGAGGCGGAAACAGCTTCTTGCTCTTGGCCATGCTGAGTTGGGCCGGAGTGACCGGCAAGCGCGCCAATGCCACTAAAAACGCGCTGGTTGCTGTGATTAACGGCGCAGCGGCAACGGTGTTCATTGCCGCCGGGTCGGTCGCGTGGGCCGCCGCGTTGCCGCTGGCGCTGGGAAATATCGCAGGCAGTCTGGCCGGGCTGCGGTTCCTAGATCGTATTTCTGCCGGGCTGTTGAGAGGCGTGGTTATTGTCAGTGGGCTGCTGCTCGCGTTTTTGCTGTTTGCGCGCAGCTAAGCACGGAAATCGGCGGCGACGATCCCGTGCCGCGCCAAGCGCTCGTAAAACGTCTTGCGCGGCAGGCACAGCTTTGCCGCCGCCATCCGGGCCTCGCCGCCGTTTTCGCGCAGCGCTTCGCGCAACACATCAGCCTCATACCGTGCCAACTGCGCGCGCAGGCTCAGGTCGGCAGGGCCCGTCTCCCTAGCTGCTCGCCCGGGCGGCGGCGCGCCGCCGCCGGCCGCGCGCTGCGCATAGGCTTGCAGCTCGCTCAGATTACCGGGCCAGTCATGCCGCGTCAGGTGCGCCCACGTCGCCGCGCTCAACTCGGGAGCGGCAGCGCCAGGCGGCGCCTTGGCCAGCGCGGCGGCAAAGAACTGCCGGAACAACGGTTCGATATCGGCGCGCCGTTCGCGCAGCGGCGGCACGCGCACGCGGGTGCTGCTGAATTTGTACAGCAGCGAAGCATTCGCACCGGTCAACGCAGCATCGCCGATCGGCAGCTGAGCTATGCCAATGCAGCGGGTCTTGACCGGGCGCGCCCGTTCCGAACCGAGCGGAACGATGGTGTGCTGCTCGATCAGCTGGATCATCCGCGCCTGCAGCGCGGGCGGCAAGCCATCGATCCGGTCGAGGATCAAGGTGCCACGATTGGCCCGCTCGATATCGCCGGTGCGCGGCATCGTTGCCCCGGCAAAGGCCCCGCTGGCATGGCCGAACAGCGCCGATTCGGCACCGGCGAGCGCGGCGCCCGGACAATCGATCACGATCAGCGGGGCATCGGTCCGCGCGCCCTGCCGATGCAGTTCGCGCGCCGCAGTCGATGCGCCGGACCCTGCCTCGCCGCTGATCAGGCACGGCAGATCGGTCTGCGCCGCCGCCGCAATCTCGGCCAGCATCTCTTGCGCAGCCGCCGATTGAGCGACAATCGCAGCGTTGACCGCTTGATTGCGGGCTGCGCTCAGCTCGCGGTTGGACAGCACTGCGCGGCGCCATTCGCTTGCGCGGCGCAGCGCTGCCTGAAGCAGTGCAGGATCGAATGGCTTGGTGATGAAGTCGTACGCGCCGTCGCGCATCGCCTGCATCGCCACGCCGACATCGGCATGCGCGCTCATCAGAACGACCGGGATTTGTGAGTCGATTTGCAGCACCCGGCGCAGCACTTCGCGGCCATCGATCTGCGGCATCCGCAAATCGCTCAGCACGATCCCGGCAAAGTCGGCGCTAAGCGCAGCCAGCGCCGGGCCAGCCGACAAGTGGCAAATTGCCTGATACCCGGCCAGTTCGAGGTTCTGCCCCAATGCCCCCAGGATGTCGGGATCATCGTCGATCAGCATGATCGCACCAGCGCCGCTCATTGTGCAGCCGGCAGGGTCAGGCGAAAGCAAGCGCCGCTTGTGGTCTCGCGCAGCACCAAGTCACCGCCCAGATCGTGTGCAATATCCTGCGAAATAACCAGCCCCAGCCCTAGCCCGCTTGGCTTGGTGGTTTTGAACGGCTGGAACAAAGTCGCACGCGCCGCCGCCGAGATTCCCGGACCATTGTCGGCGATTTCAACCACGACCAGCGCCCCCGCCAATTGCGCGCTGATCCCGATAATCAGCCCGCCTTGATCTGCTGCCGCATCAAGCGCGTTCTGGACAAGATTGACCAGAATTTGCTCGCAGCGTTGCAGATCGGCTTGCACCGCCAGCGGCGCGGCCGCCGCGCTGCGGTCAATCCGCGTGTTGGTTTGAGCGATCCGGTCCGACAACAGCAAAAGCGCGCCGTCGATCGCGGTGTCGATTTGCGCCGGGCCGGTGCCGCGCGCGCGGCGCGCAAATTGACGCAGTTCGCCGGTAATCGCGCTGATCCGGCCGGTTAGCTCGCCGATCCGGGTGAACGCTTGCGCCGCCCCTGCCATATCTCCCGCCGCGCTTAACTGGCGCCCGGAGTCCGCTTGCAGCACGATTGCGCTTACCGGCTGGCCAATCTCATGCCCGACCCCCGCCGCAACTTGCCCAAGCACCGCCAGCCGATTGGCCTGCGCCAGTTCATCCTTGAGCAGCTCGATCCGCTGCGCAGCGGCGCGCTCTACCGCAAGCCGCAGCGCTTGCTGCCGGCTGCGCGCAATCAACAGCGCCGCTGTGAGCACTGAAAACAACGCCGCCGTCGCCAGCCACGCGGCGCCGATCGCGGCGCGGCGTGCTGCCTTGACCGGTTGCATGACATGCAGCGTCAGATCCGGGCCGGCCACGGCAGCGCCTTTGGCATAATCCGCTCCGCCCCGCCCCCCGCCAAACTCCCGGTCGAGTTCGAGCGGCGCGGTGCCGAAATCGAGCTGTTGGCGCAACTGCGCTTGGCGGTCGGGCGGCAACGGCTGCATCGTATGAAAACGCCGGTCGGGATCGTCGGTAATCAGCACGACTCCATCCGAATTGGTCGCCCAGATTGCTCCGGGATAATTGCCCCAGTCGCGTTCGAGCGCATCGAAGCGGATTTTGACGACCATCACGCCAAGCGGTGCGCGCGCATCGCCAATCCGCCGCGCCAGATACAGCCCGGGGATGCGGCTGCGCGTACCCAGCGCATACTGGCGCTGCTCGCCGCTCTGCAAGGCGCCGCTGAAATAAGCGCGGAACCTGTAATTTTCGCCCACGAAGCTGTCGGCCTGCTGCCAATTGCTGGCCACCAGCGTATCGCCCTGCCGGTCCATCAAATAGATGACCGACGCCCCCAGCACATCACGCAGCGACGACAGCCGGCGATTGAGCACATCACGCCGGGCCAAGCTGGGCGCGGCCAGCAAACCGTTCGCTTCGCGGTCAGTCGACAGCGCAGTGGTCACAAGCTCGAACTTGTCGATTTCGCTGCGCAGGCCTGCTGCCAACGTGGCGGCGGTGCGGTTGGCCTGCGCGGTCTGATCGGCGGTTGCCCGGCTCAGCAACAAGGTTTGCGCCAACAACCCAACCAACACAGCCAGGGCCGCGCCGCCCGCAAGTTCGCGCCAACTGGCGTTCAACCGAGGTTTGGCTTGAAACATCCGCGCTGTTGTGCGGAAAACCGCACAGCAGCGCAAGTCCTGTGCGAATTTTCGCACGGAAGTGGGCGCTCGAGCGACGGATCGGCGCAATTGCGTCGCTATTTTGTTTGGCGGTGGCCCGCGCCAAGCGTGACATACCTAAGTTGAAGCGATCAATAATGATCGCTCGATGATCGCCCGGCGATCAAAGGGAAGAGCCATGACCACCCATCCGGCGCGTTCCGCGCCTGTCGCAGTTTCTGGGCGTGGGAAGCGCGCGTGGTATCGCCAACTCTATGCGCAGGTATTGCTTGCGATCGCGCTGGGCATCATAATCGGGCATTTTTTCCCCGCGTTCGGGGTTGCGCTCAAGCCGCTCGGCGATGCCTTCATCAAACTGGTCAAGATGGTGATCGCGCCGGTCATTTTTCTGACAGTGTCGACCGGAATCGCGCGCAGCCACGATGCCGGTGAAGTCAGCCGCGTGTTCGGCAAGGCGCTGATCTATTTTATAACCGTATCGACCCTCGCCCTGGTGATCGGGTTAGTCGTTGCCAACGTCGTGCGCCCGGGGGCCGGACTGAATATCGATCCCGCCACGCTTGATCCCAAAGCCGTCGCCGAATTCGCCGCCAAAAGCCACGAACAGACGATCACCGGATTCCTGCTCAATATCATTCCAACCACCCCGGTCAGCGCACTGGCCAGCGGCGAAATACTCCAGGCTTTGTTTGTGGCAGCGCTGTTCGGGATTGCGATGACGCTGGTCGGCGCCCCAGCGGCACCCCTGCTGCGCGGGCTGGAATCGGCCACCACGGTGGTGTTCCGCTTGGTCGATATGTTGATGCGGCTTGCACCGATCGGGGCGTTCGGGGCAATGGCCTTCACCATCGGCCAGTTCGGTATCGCCTCGCTGACCGGGCTGATCTCACTGGTCGCGACGTTTTACCTGACCGCCGCTCTGTTTGTTGTCATTGTGCTCGGGCTGATTGCGCGCGCCGCAGGATTTTCGATCTTTGCGCTGCTGGCCTATATCAAGGACGAACTGATCCTGGTGCTGGGCACTTCATCGTCCGAGGCTGCGCTCCCCAGCTTGATGGAAAAGCTGGTTGCGGCGGGCTGCCGCCGCGACGTGGTCGGGCTGGTGCTCCCGGCCGGATATTCGTTCAATCTTGATGGAACGAATATCTACATGACGCTGGCTGCGCTGTTCATTGCCCAGGCGCTCGGGGTCGATCTGTCGCTCCAGCAACAACTGCTGCTGATGCTGGTCGCGGTGATCAGCTCGAAAGGGGCGGCCGGGGTTACCGGCTCGGGCTTCATCATTCTTGCCGCGACGCTGTCGGTTGTCCCTGCAGTGCCGGTTGCGGGGATGGCCATAATCCTGGGGATCGACCGGTTCATGAGCGAATGTCGCGCGCTGACCAATACCATTGGCAACGCCGTGGCAACCATCGTCATCGCGCGCTGGGAAGGCGCGCTCGACCAAACGCAGCTGGCCGCTGCGCTGAGCCGCCGCACCATACCGACTTGACGCCAAAACAATGAGGCTCCGGCAGTTCGACCGGACCCACACCACCGACGGGGAGAATACCATGACTTGCACTGTTTCTGCATCCATCCGGACCGGCGTTTCCAGCGCCGCGCTGTTGCTCGCATTAGTCAGCGCCGCGCCAGCCGCAGCACAAGCTGCCGCAACTCAAGCCACCGGAACTCTGCCCGCGCCAGTCGTAGCCGAACCTGGCCCTGCCCCAGCCGATGAAGACAGCAGTGCGGCAATCACCGTGATCGGTTCGCGTGGAAAGCCGCGCAGCGACGTCAACCGGCCGGTTGCGGTGGATGTGGTCTCCGCCGCCGAGTTGCGCTCGACCGGGCAGACCGACCTGAGCCAGCAGGTCCAGTTCACTTCGCCGTCGTTCAATTCGTCAAAGTTCGGAATCAACGGCGCAACCAACTTTGCCGATCCGGCTTCACTGCGCGGGATGGCGCCCGATCAGGTGCTGCTGCTGGTCAATGGCAAGCGCCGCCACCAGTTCTCGGCGCTCAATCTCAATGTTTCCCCCGGGCTCGGCACGGTCGTATCCGATCTGAACAGCATCCCATCGGGCGCGGTGCAGCGCATTGAGGTGCTGCGCGACGGAGCCGCAGCCCAGTATGGCTCGGACGCGATTGCCGGTGTCATCAACCTGTCACTGAACAACGCCAGCCAAGGCGGCACGATCTCGGCCACCGCAGGGGTCAACCGCGAAGGTGACGGTCTGACGTTCAAGGCTTCGGTCAACCACGGATTGAAGCTTGGCGATGGCGGCTTCCTGAACCTGACTGCCGAATATTTCAGCGCCGACGCCACAAACCGCTCTGACCCCTACGACGGCGTGCTTTATCCGGCCGCACCAAATCCTTATGTTGGCCCGACCGCAGCATTTCCCTATACCACGGCCACCCCGCGCGCCGACCGCGGCGTTTATCCTACCACGCCGTTCATCGTCGGTAATTATGGCTCGAACCGGAACCGTACCTATCAAGCTTTCCTTAATAGCGAGCTGCCGCTGTCTGAGGTTGTGACAGCCTATCTATTCGGCGGATATTCGCGCAAGGACATTCAGGCATTCGGGTTCTTCCGCGCCCCCGCCACGACGGCCAATTCGGTGTTGGCGATCTTTCCTGACGGCTACGTGCCAAGCCTGCCCGGGCGCGCAATCGACTGGTCAGGAGTCGGCGGGATCAAGGGCTCGCTCAGCGGCTGGGCGATGGACTTAAGCTACAGCTATGGCCATAACCAGCTCGATCAAAACGCCCTTAACACCGTCAACGCCTCGCTCGGCGCCGCCAGCCCGACCAGCTTTTATGTCGGCCAAACCGAATTCAACCAGCAGATCGTCGAACTGTCAGGTTCGAAGCAATTCGATGGCGCACTGGGGATGAAATCGCTTAACGTCGCCAGCGGGGTGCAATTCCGCCGCGATAATTTCCAGGTTCATCGCGGCGATTTGGCGGCCTATCAAGTCGGTCCGCTCGCGGTTTCGGGCAAAGCCGCCGGGTCAAATGGCCGCCCGGGTTACGCCCCGCAGGACGAGAATAACCTCAGCCGCAACAACTATGCCGCCTATATCGACCTTGAAGCCGACGTTACCGACGCGTTCCTGATTACCGGCGCGGTTCGCTACGAAAACTACAGCGATTTTGGCGGAAACCTGTCGGGCAAACTGGCGGCACGGCTCAAGCTGGGCGAAAACGTCGCCTTGCGGGCATCGTATAACCGGGGCTTTCGTGCGCCTTCGCTGGCCCAGATCGGCAACCGGGTGAATACTTCGACCGTGCAGAACGGGCTGATCCTGCAGACGCAGCAAATCTCGAGCGATGACCCGCGGCTCAAGACGCTGGGAATTCCCGATCCCAAGGCGGAGATTTCAAACAGCCTGGCCGCCGGGCTGACCGGATCGTTCGGCGCTCTGACGATGACGCTCGACGGCTTCCAGATCGACATCAAAGACCGCATCGCGATCACGGACGGGATTCTTGCAGCCAACTATCCCGCGGTATCTGCGCTGTTCCCCGGGGTGCGCGAAATTCGTTTCTTCACCAATCAGATCGACACCCGTACCCGCGGGGCCGACTTGGTGCTGACTTACAAGGCCGCCTTGTCGGACCGGACCAAGCTCACTGTGACACTTGCGGGCAGCCACGCCGAAACCAAAGTGCTGCGCCAGCGCCCCACCCCGGTCGCGCTGTTTGCCGGCGCTTCGCCCGCCAACCAGGCCGCGCCTTTGCTGGGGCTCACCGCGATCGAACTGATCGAAGTAGCCACACCGCGCGATAAGGTCTTGCTGTCGACCACCATCGATACCGAAACCTTCGCATTTACCGCGCGGGCCAGTTATTTCGGATCGGTCAAGGCATTCAGCACCGGGCTGAGCGCTGCCGATGCCAACGTCGCTTGCAACACGGCCAACCGTTGCGTCCAGACGTTCCGCGCCAAAGCACTGCTCGATCTGAGCGCAACCTGGCGTGCCACCCCCGACATCTCGTTCACGCTGGGCGCGAACAATGTGCTCAACACTTACCCCGACAAGTGGAACGCCAAACGTTATGGCTTCACGGGTGAGGCGTCGTCCTATTCAAACGGCCAAACCCCGTACACCCGCAACGCCGGCCAGTTCGGCTTCAACGGATCGTACTATTACATCTCGGCGAATTTGAAGCTGTAAAGGCGGTCC
>JANMCG010000210.1:0-1883 GCA_031361075.1 Novosphingobium sp.
GATCCCCAGATGCAACGGGCAATCGACTGTTTCGGCCAGCTGCATGTACGCTGCCACGGCAAGGAACACGTCGCTCGCCTTCACCGCGACCTTGTATTCGTGGAAATCGTGGTCCTGCAGCAGCTTGATGTGATCGAGCGCGCTTTCGACCAATGCTTCGGGGCAGGGCTCGCCATACTTTTCGAGCAAGTCTTTCTCCAGGCTCCCGGCATTGACCCCGATCCGGATCGCGCAGCCGTTGGCCTTGGCCGCGCGGACCACTTCGGCCACCCGCGCGCTGCTGCCGATATTGCCGGGGTTGATCCGCAGGCACGCCGCGCCCGCATCGGCGGCTTCGAGCGCGCGCTTGTAGTGAAAGTGGATGTCGGCGATCAGCGGCACTCGCGCGGCGCGCACGATGCGGCGCAAGGCGGCCGTGCTCGCCTCATCGGGGCACGAAACGCGGATCAGGTCGGCCCCGGCTTCTTCGCAGCGCCGGATCTGGTCGATTGTCGCCACCGCATCGCTGGTCAGTGTGTTGGTCATCGTTTGCACCGTGATCGGCGCATCGCCGCCAACGGGCACGGTGCCGACCATGATCTGGCGCGAGCTGCGGCGCGCAATATCGCGCCAGGGACGGATCGAGGACATGGCCGGGCATATAGGGCGCGCGGCGGTCTGCGGCAAATGGTCTTGCGGTGCAGGCGTCAGAGTAGCCTTGAAAGCAGGAATTCCTCGTCGACCTGCTCGCCCACCTTGAAGGTGACATCGGCAATCTTTTCGAAGCCGTAGCGCTGATAGAAGCGCTGCGCACCGTGGTTGCCCGACCAGACCGAAAGCTGGATCTCGTCAGCTCCAGCGGCGGCGAGCGCGTCCAAGGCCCAGTCCATCAGTGCACTGCCCACCCCGCTGCCGGTGGCCGAGGCGGCGGCGTAAAGCTGCTTCAGCTCCATCGTCCTGATCCCCCGCGCTTGTTCGGGCCAGCCGCATTTGTAGCCAATCTTGCAATACGCGATTAAAACGCCGCCGCGTGTCGCCACTTGCATCGCTCCATCGGGATCGGCCACCAGCGCGGCGATCGCCGCTGCGGATTTTGCCTCGCTCAGGAACGCGGCAAGATCGGCCGGGGAATAAAGGTGTCCGAAAGCATCGACGAAGCTTTCCGCAGCGAGGCTGGTGAGTTCCGGGACGTCGGCCGTAGTAGCCGGGCGCAGGGTCAGATCGCTCATAGTTCCCTCGTCATGCAAATCGAGAAGCCATCGGCGCGATAATCGCCGAACGGCGGACATTCGGCAAACCCGATACTCTCATACAGCCGCCGCGCGGGGATGTAGGTATCGGGCAGTCCGGTCTCGAGGCTCACGCGGGCATAGCCGCGCGCTCGAGCCACGGTGAGCAGATGCGTCAGCACCGCCTTGCCCGCGCCGCGCCCACGATAATCTGGATGCGCGCGCATCGACTTGAGTTCGCCGTGACCGGGGTCAAGCTGCTTGAGCGCCCCGCACGCGGCCAGCCGCTCGGCGTGCCAGGCCGTGTAGAACGTCACGTCAGCCTGCCGCAGCCGTTCAATCGGCATGGCGTGCAAGCTTTCGGGCGGCGACCATTGGTGCATTTCGTCAATATGTAGCTGCAACAGCGCGGCCACTTCCGGCCCGGTCAGGTCGTCTTCGACAATGCGGTACAGTACGGTCTCAAGCATGCTTGTCGGCCTTGCGCTGGCCCATCCGCATGCCCGATTCGAGCCGGGCGCGGAGCTGGGTGTAATAGGCTTCGAGGAAAGCGCGTTCGTCGCCCGCGCCGGTGGTCCAGCCGATTTTGCGGCAGATCGCTTCCTGCACTGCGGCCATCGCCTCAAGCCGATTTTCGCGCAGCACGCGTTCGAGCGTCTGCAATTCGTATTCGCC
>JANMCG010000261.1:0-5750 GCA_031361075.1 Novosphingobium sp.
TCGCTGGTCAGCCAGTTGCTGGCCTGCTTGGCGACCTCGGCCTCGGACTTGGCGGCATTTTTTGCGGTGGCGGCGACCAGCACCTCGAACCACCGCGCAACCTCGACATCCGAGGTCAGCACGCGGGCATTGTATGCCGACAGACCCAGCGCGCCTTCATAGCGCGCACGTTTGGCGTCGGGCAGTTCGGGCAGGCTGGCTTGGCAATCGTCCAGAAACGCCTGATCAAGTTCCAGCGGGAGCAGATCGGGGTCGGGGAAATAGCGGTAATCGTGCGCGTCTTCCTTGCTGCGCATCGAACGGGTTTCGTTGCGATCAGGATCGTAAAGCCGGGTTTCCTGCACAATCCGCCCGCCGTCCTCGATCACATCGACCTGGCGGCGTGCCTCGGCTTCGACCACGGCCATCACGAACCGCACCGAATTGACGTTCTTGGTCTCGGTCCGGGTGCCCAGCTCATCGCCCACCTTGCGCACCGAAACATTGACGTCGGCGCGCATCGAGCCTTGGTCCATATTACCGTCGCACGAGCCGACATAGCGCAGGATCTGGCGCAGCTTGGTCAGATACGCCCCGGCCTCGGCTGGCGAGCGCATGTCAGGGCGGCTGACGATTTCCATCAAGGCCACGCCCGAGCGGTTCAAATCAACGTAAGACATGGTCGGGTGCTGATCGTGCATCAGCTTGCCCGCGTCCTGCTCAACGTGCAGCCGCTCGATCCCGATGGTCTTGGCGGTGGCTTCGGGGTCCTTTTCGTCAAGCACCACCTCGATTTCACCCTCACCTACAATCGGGTGGTAAAGCTGGCTAATCTGGTAACCCTGGGGCAAATCGGCGTAGAAATAGTTCTTGCGGTCGAACCGGCTCCACGGATTGATCTTGGCGTTAAGCGCCATCCCGGTGCGCACCGCCTGGCGGATACATTCGCGGTTGGGCACCGGCAGCATCCCGGGCATTGCCGCATCGACCAGCGATACCTGCGAATTTGGTTGCGCCCCGAACGCTGTCGCCGCGCCTGAAAACAGTTTGGATTTCGAAGTGATCTGCGCGTGGACTTCAAGGCCGATCACGACCTCCCATTCGCCGGTATTTCCGTGGATGCGATAATTGCTCATAAGCCTGCCGATAGAGCGCCAGCGCGCGCATGAAAAGGGGTCAAAGCTGCGCCGCCTTGCGCCGCGACCATTGCCGGGCGGGTTCTTCGATCCAGCGGTAACACCAATGCGCCGCCAGCAAGGCCGCGGCGATGATGCCAAGCTGCGCGATGATCGCGGGCAGCAGCGGCAATTCAATCAGCTTGATCGGGATGCCTTCGGCCCAGCCATAGCTCGCCAGCGGCTGTCCGGTCAGCCGCGCGGTTACCAGAAACGCATCCGCGCTGCGCCCCAGCACCATCATGTGCGTCATATACAAGCTGTACGAGATTGCCCCCAACCAGACCCAGCCGCGCCCAGCCAGCACCCGGCTGAGCGCGCCGGCCTGATGCGCAAACACCCAGACCACTGCGGCGGCCGGCAAGAATATCAGTTCGGGATGTTCGATCGTGGTTGAAAACCACACAAACGCCAGCAGCGCCGCCAGCGACAACGCTTCGAACACGGTCGCGGCGGGCAGCGCCGCCTTGCCGTTGCTGCGGCTGCGGCGGCGGAACAATTGCCAGCACGCAACCCCGGCGGCAAACCCGGTCAGCCCGCGCTGCAGATCGGTAGTCAGTACCGGCAGGCTGATCCACTGCGCATGGAGCACCAGCGCCGCCAGCCCCGCGCCATACAGCAGCACCATCCCACCGCGCCGCCACCCGAACGCCAGCGCCGCCAGCGCATACAGGAACAGCTCAACCGAAATGCTCCACGAAACGCCGTTGAACGAATTCTGGCGGTGCGGGACAAAGCCATCGAGCAGGAATGTCGCGCTGAACAAATGCCCCAGCGAATGCGATCCGGTGAACGGCGCGCGCAGGCTCAGCCCGCCCGATCCCAGCGCCAGCGCGGCGAGTTCCATCGCCAGAAATGCCGCGATCATCAGCAGATGGACCGGCACCACCCGGCCCAGCCGGAGCACCGCAAACTTGCGCAGCGAAAACCCCGTGGCGAGCTTGTCGCCATATGAGCAGGCGATCACGAACCCCGACAGGACGAAGAAGAAGTCGACGAACAAGCTGCCCATCTGCGCGACCGGCAGCGCGGCGAGGCCATTTTCGGCGGGCAAATGGTGCAGCACCACCCCCAGCGCCGCAACCCCGCGCAGCGAATCAAGCGCGGTAAAGCGGTGCGGAGCAAGAGGGGTGATTGTCCGGACCCTATTCTGACGAGTTCAGCTGCACGGAGGGGAAGTAAGCCCGATCAAATTGCGGGTCATGCGCATGGATCGCCGCGCCGACGACTGCCGCGTGACCGCCAATAAAGCGGCCGGCCAGAGCACCCTTTCCGGCAACGCGCCGGACCATGCGATCGGCTAGGAAAGCCGCCCCGCCCGTAAACGCCGCACAATCCCAGAGCGCTTCGGCCACGCTTTCGTTGATTGAAACGCGGTGTTCTCCGGCTTGTCCCCTGGCCGAACGCAACTCACCACCACCGCTCGGGCCGGGCGACAAACCCGGCACGTTGCTCGATCGCCAGCCCCGCGTTAAGCACGCCTTGCTCATCGAACGGAGGCCCGATCAGTTGCAACCCCAGCGGCAGCCCCTCGCGGTTTAGCCCGGCTGGGACCGACATCGCGGGCAGGCCAGCAAGGCTGGCGGGGACCGCGAACACGTCGTTCAGATACATCGCCAGCGGATCGTCGCTTTTTTCGCCGAGGCCGAAGGCGGCGGTCGGCGCGGTGGGCGCGAGGATCACGTCGCACTTGGTAAAGGCTTGCGCGAAGTCGCGGCTGATCAGCGTGCGGACTTTTTGCGCCTGGGTATAATAGGCATCGTAGAAGCCCGCCGAAAGCACATAGGTGCCAATCAGGATGCGGCGCTTGACCTCGGCCCCAAAGCCCGCCGCGCGAGTCGCAGCGTACATGTCCTGGAGGCCCGCTCCATCGGGAAGGTCGCGCAGACCGTAACGCACGCCGTCATAGCGCGCGAGGTTCGACGAGGCTTCAGCCGGGGCAATGATGTAATAGGCCGGCAGCGCATATTTGGTGTGCGGCAGGCTGACCTCGACGATTTCGGCCCCCGCATCCTTGAGCCAGGCAATGCCCTGCTCCCAGCTCGCTGCAACATCGGGGTCCATCCCGTCCATGCGGTATTCGGCTGGAACACCGACGCGCTTGCCGGTCAGATCGCCCGAGAGGCCCGCCTCCCAGTGCGGCACCGGCAGATCGAGGCTGGTCGCGTCCTTGGGGTCGAACCCGGCCATCGCTTCGAGCATGATTGCGCAGTCGCGCACATCGCGCGCCATTGGCCCGGCCTGATCGAGCGACGAGGCGAAGGCGACTATGCCCCACCGGCTGCACCGGCCATAGGTCGGCTTGATCCCCGAAATGCCGGTGAAGGCTGCTGGCTGGCGGATCGATCCGCCGGTATCGGTCCCGGTTGCGGCCGGTGCGAGCCGGGCGGAAACTGCCGTGCTGCTGCCGCCCGACGATCCGCCGGGAGCGAGCGCAGCATTGCCGCCGTCTTTGCGCCGCCACGGCGAAATCACATTGCCGAAATAGCTGGTCTCGTTCGACGAGCCCATCGCGAACTGATCGAGGTTCAGCTTGCCCAGCATCCCCGCACCGGCATCCCACAATTTCTGGGACACGGTCGATTCGTATTCGGGCACAAACCCTTCGAGGATGTGGCTGGCTGCAGTGGTTTGCACGCCCTGGGTGGCGAACAGGTCTTTCATCCCGATCGGCACCCCGCCCATCAATCCCAGCGGCTGTCCGGCTGCGCGCCTGGCGTCAGTCGCCTGCGCAGCCTCGATTGCCTTTTCGGGGGTTGGCAGGATAAACGCATTAAGCGCGCTCTGCGCCGCAGCGACGTTGGCGTTGAATGCCTGCGCCGCTTCCACGGCGGAAAATTGCCCTGCGGCCACACCGTCACGGATCGCGGCGACGCCCAGGTCGGTCAGATTGGTCATTCGATCACCTTGGGCACGCCGTAAAACCCGTCCAGCGCGGCGGGGGCATTGGCCAGCACCGCGGCCTGCTTGCCGCCGCCGGTCAGCGGATCGGGATCGATCACGTCGGCGCGCAGCCGCAGGTGGTTGTCGATCACCGCGGTCATCAGCTCGACCCCGCTGACATCCACCTCGGCCAGTTGTTCCACCCAGGCGAGTATCCCGTTGAGTTCGGGCACCATCGCGGCGATCTCGGCGTCACTCACCTTGATTCGCGCGAGCGCGGCGATCTTGGCGACGGTGGCGGTATCAACCGACATGACAGGCGCTCACTCCAGCAAGGATCACGGTTTCTTGGGTGCCGGGCCGGGCAGCGGCTGCGGCATCCCTTGCGGCCCGCCGGGCATTGCGCCGGGACCACCCGGCATTCCGCCTGGGCCGCCGGCCCCGCCCTGGGCCTGCTGCATTTGCTGAATCTGGCGCATCTGCGCTTCGAGTTCGGCGCGGTTCTTGAAATCGAGCAGTTCGACATCGAAGTTCAAGTCGGCATTGGCCGGGATCGGCCCTTGCGCCTTTGCGCCATACGCCAGTGCGGCCGGGATATGGATCTTGTACTTGCCGCCGCGCTGCATCTTGAGCAGCGCCTTGGTGAACCCGGGGACGAATTCGGCAACCGCGTTGGCGGCCTGCTGCTGTTCGTCGAACACCTTGCCGTTCGAAGCCAGCGTGCCCTTGTAATTGATTAGCACCACGTCTTCCAGCGTGGGCGAAACCCCGGTGCCGGGCTTGATCGTCACCACATCGACCGATTTGGGCAAGCTGGCATAGACCAGCCCGGCCGAACACAGCGCGACCAGCAGCACGCCAAGCCACAGTTTGGTCAGCGCGCCCTTGGCGATCGGTTGCAACGGTACGCGGGTAATTTCGGTCATAAAGGGTCCTGGTCGCAAAAAAGCAAAAGGGCGCGGAAATATCCGCGCCCTCATGGCCTAACACGCGCGCCGCTTCAAGCGGGCTTGCGCGGGTTACTTGATACCGTCGCGTTCCATCCGCTTGCGGTCCATCTTGCGCGCGCGGCGCACGGCGGCGGCCTTTTCGCGGGCACGCTTTTCCGACGGCTTTTCATAGTGACGGCGCAGCTTCATTTCGCGGTACACGCCTTCGCGCTGCAGCTTTTTCTTAAGCGCGCGCAGGGCCTGCTCAACATTGTTTTCGCGAACGAGGATTTGCATAAACCGAACCACCTTACTGCAAAAAGACGAGAACCCCGCGGCCAACGGTGCGGGGGAACACCTTTTAATTCCAAAAACGTCGAACTAAATTCCAAAACGTAACACGCACCCGAATCCAACAGGAACGGGTCGAACCGGCGGGCGGCTAGCAGGAAGTCAGCCGCCGCGCAACCCTGTGAACATGCGTGGAGCGGGTATTTCATCCCCGTATCATGCCTCCGCATCGGCGCCAAACAGGTGCTTTCTGGCCGCGCTGCCCCGCCTGGTCGTGTGCTAACGCTTGGCCAGTCACACTCCCTGGATGGAGAGTTGCCAATGCCCCGATCGCCCAAACCCGGTGCTGCCCCCAAAGCGATTCGTGCCGCGGTCACGCTCTAAGAAAGGCTGCTGGAACCGGCGCCCTGAGGTCCGCTGCCCGTTCCGGCTTGCTGCGCCGGGCCGGCTCACCTAATGCGGGCGCCGTGAATCAGCCCACTTTCCTGACAGC
>JANMCG010000271.1:0-2276 GCA_031361075.1 Novosphingobium sp.
CGGGCTGTACCTTAACCGCCATTACGGGATCGAAGTTGTCGGCGTCAGCCTCGCCCCCGATCAGGTCAAGTTCGCCAATGAACGCGCTGCGGCAGCGGGCGTTACCGACAAAGTCCAGTTCAAGCTGATGGACTACCGCGACGTCGAGGGCCCGTTTGACCGGATCACCAGCGTCGGGATGATCGAACACATCGGCGCGCCGCATTTCCGTGAATACTTTGCCAAGACCAACAACTTGCTGGCCGATGACGGGATCATGCTGACTCACACGATCGGGCGGATCGATGGCCCCGGCACGACCGACAAGTGGACCCGCAAATACGTTTTTCCCGGCGGGTATATCCCCGCGCTGAGCGAGCTGACCCGCGCGCTGGAGCAGACCCGCTGGGAGATCGGCGACGTCGAACTGCTGCGCTATCACTATGCCGCAACCATAGCCGAATGGTACCGCCGCACCTCGCTGCACGAAGCCGAGATCACCGCGCTGTACGACGTCAGGCTGTTCCGCATGTGGCAATTCTACCTCGCCGGGGCCGAGCAGAGCTTTGCTCATGGCGAAAACGTCAATTTCCACATCCAGAGCGTGAAGCAGCGCAGCGCATTGCCGATGACGCGGGATTATATTGCGGTGGAATTCGCGCGGCTGTCCGCGTTGGATCAGGCGCCGGATTGGCATCTGGGGCAGCAGGCGGCGGAATGATCAGTCCGGGTAACAGACCCGTGACGCTTGCCAATTTAGCGTAAGCAGCAGTTCCAGCACCGCCACATCCACATCGGCCAGCCTCTTGATGTACAGACAGCCCTTGCCGGTGGTGTGCTTGCCCAGCTGCGCCAGCAGCGCCGCGCCCTTGACACTCTCGGCTTCGCTCCCCATCCCGTAAAACACCAACGCCGCCTTGCGCGGACTGAACCCGGCGCGGCACATCGTGCCTTCGCGGCCGCTTTCGTATTTGTAGTTGTACGAGCCATAGCCGATTATGCTCGGTCCCCACATTTTGGGCTCTAGCCCGGTGACCTTGCGGTACAGCGCATCAAGTCTGGCGGCGTCGGCGCGGCGGCCGGGCTCGGGCAAGGCGGCGATGTAATCTGCTGCGCTTGCCTGCGTCGCTGTCGTCTTCAATACCGCCGTGGCCATCCGCTTGTCTCCCCTCGCCTCGTGGCTTAGTGCACGCACGAACTTAGCATCAGGTCAGCGGAACACCAGCCATGCCCAAAACCGGCGCCGGACTCAGGACCATTGCCTCCAATCTGTTCACCGCCAAACTGCACTTGCTGACGGCGGGGATGATTGCGGTTTTGGTCGGTCTGGCCGATGTGCTGGTGCCGATACAGAACGAAGCGGGCGTGGGCGTGGCGATCGGTAACGCCCCATCACTGATCAACGAGTTGCGCGCTTCGGGTGGTGGGCTTCTGACCGTTGGCCTGTTCTTTTTTGCTGGAGCTTTCATCGCCGAACTCACCTCCGCTGCAACGCTGCTGGCAAGCATGGTCTATCTCGGATTTGGCGGGGCAAGGCTGTTCAGCCTGGTGGTCGACGGCCTGCCAACCGTGCAACTGCTCGCAATCAACGCGCTTGAAATTGCCATTGGCGCATGGAGCCTCGCTGTTTTCCTGAAATTGCGGGACCGCAGCCGAGTCTAGGCAGTCGGCCTGCGGGTCTAGCGATTGGCCACCCGCCTTGCCCTCCTGCGCCGCTTGGCTTAGGGGCGCAGCCCAAACCTAACCCCAGCACAGCGGAATTCCAAGCCATGCCCGGACAAGACAAAAGCGCCATCAAAAAGGTCGTTCTCGCCTATTCGGGCGGGCTCGATACCTCGGTGATCCTGAAATGGTTGCAAGTGACCTATGGCTGCGAGGTGGTGACCTTCACCGCCGATCTCGGCCAGGGCGAAGAGCTTGAACCCGCGCGGGCGAAGGCCAAGCTGATGGGGCTGGCGGACGAGAACATCTACATCGACGATCTGCGCGAGGAATTCGTCCGCGATTTCGTCTTCCCGATGATGCGCGCCAATGCCCGCTACGAAGGCGATTACCTGCTCGGAACCTCGATCGCGCGGCCGCTTATTTCCAAGCGGCTGGTCGAGATCGCGCATGAGACCGGCGCCGACGCGATTGCCCACGGCGCGACCGGCAAAGGCAACGATCAGGTGCGGTTCGAGCTTTCGGCCTATGCGCTCGACCCCAACATCAAGGTGATTGCACCGTGGCGCGAATGGGAACTCACCAGCCGTACCGCGCTGATCGCCTGGGCCGAGCAGCACCAGATCCCGGTGCCC
>JANMCG010000052.1:0-6924 GCA_031361075.1 Novosphingobium sp.
TCGCGCGCAGCTTCAAGTATCACCGCCCGCGCGGGATTATGGCCGCCGGGGTGGAGGAACCCAACGCGCTGGTGACAGTCGGAACCGGGGGGCGCGAAGAGGCCAATACCCGCGCGACCGATCTGTTCGTTTATGATGGGATGGTGGCACGCAGCCAGAATCGCTGGCCCAGCCTGTCATTCGATGCAGGATCGGTGCTCGGGCTCGCCGCGAAAGCCTTGCCAGCCGGGTTTTACTACAAGACCTTTTTCGGCTCGGCCCAGCGGTGGATGTTCTACGAATGGTTCATCCGCCGCGCCGCCGGGTTGGGCGATGCGCCAACCGCAGCAGACCCCGATCGGTTTGCCCAGCGCGCGGCGTTTTGCGACGTGCTGGTGGTCGGGGCTGGCCCTGCTGGCCTCGCCGCCGCGCTGGCCGCTGCCGAAGCGGGCGACCGGGTAATGCTGGTCGAGCAAGACAGTGTGCTCGCGCCGTCGCTAGTCCGCGATCCGCAGGAGCTTGATCCGGTTTGGGCGGAAGCAACGGCAGCGCGGATCGTTGCACTGGGCGGCCGGATCCTGTTGCGGACTACGGCAGCAGGCTATTGGGACGATAACCTCATCACGTTGAGCCAGCGCTTGGCCGAACCAGGCGAGCCGCCAGCGGGCGGGATCGCCCAGCGGCTGTGGCGTGTCCGCGCCAAGCGGGTAATCCTGGCCACCGGCGCGCTGGAACGACCGCTTGCGTTCGCGCACAATGATCGCCCGGGGGTGATGCTCAGCCAGGCGGTGCGCAGCTATATCCGGCGCTTCGGCGTGGTGCCGGGCCAGCGCGTGGTGATCGCGACCAACAACGACGACGCCTACCTGACCGCCGCCGCCTTGCGCGATGCCGGGGCCGAAGTTGTCGCACTGCTCGATACCCGTCCGGCGCCCGCCGGAGCAAACAGCGGCTTCCCGGTTCACAATGACACCATGCCGCTCGCAACCAAGGGTGCGCGGCATCACTTGCGCGAAGTCAACGCCCGGGTGGGCGACAAGATCATGCGCTGGCAGGCCGACTTGCTCGCCATGTCGGGCGGGTTCACCCCGGTGGTCCACCTGCATATGCAGGCTGGCGGCGCAGCGCTCGAATGGGATGACGCCAGCCAGTCGTTCGTGCCCGGCACCGCGCGGCAAAACGTTGTATCGGTCGGGTCCGCGGCCAGCGTGGCTCCGGTCGGTCCTACCCCGCCGCCGGAAAATCCGGGCAAGGCCTTCATCGACTTTCAGAACGACGTTTCGCTCGGCGATGTCGATCTCGCCTGGGCCGAGGGTTACCGCTCGGTCGAGCACCTCAAGCGCTACACCACGTTGGGGATGGCGACCGATCAGGGCAAGACGAGCAACATGGCGGCGCTTGGCCGGCTCGCTGAAAAGCAGGGCGTGGCCATTCCCGAAGCCGGCCTGACCACCTTCCGCCCGCCTTACACGCCGGTCAACATGGGGCTGCTCGCGGGCCGGACCGAGCGCGATGCAGGCTCACATTTGCGCCGTCTGGCGCTCTTCGATGTGCATCGGGCGAGGCAGCCGATCTGGCAGCCGCTGGGCTATTGGCAGCGCCCGCGCGCTTATCCGCAGGGTACTGAAACCCTAGCCGAGGCTGCCTTGCGAGAGGCACGCAGCGTGCGCACCGCTGTGGGCATGACCGACGTCTCGACCCTTGCCAAGTTCGAGGTCAGCGGGCCGGATGCGGTGCAGCTGCTCGAACTGGTCTGCGCGACCACGGTGGGCAAATTGGCGATCGGGCGCGGGCGCTACACGTTCATGCTGCGCGAAGACGGGCTGGTTTTCGATGACGGCACGGTGTGGCGGCTGGCCGAAGATCGTTACCTCCTGACCAGTTCGACCGGCGGGGCCGACCGGATGGCGGTTCACCTCTCCTACGTCCGCCAGTTCCTGTGTCCGCAATTCAAAGTTTCCGCAGTCAACGTGCAGGAACACTACGCCGGGATTGCGGTCGCTGGACCGCAGGCCAAAGCTGTCTTGGCAGCGCTGATCGGCGAAGACGTCCCGCGCCACATGTCAACCGTGCCAGCCACGATTGCCGGGATTCCGGTGCTGGTCCTGGCGGCAAGCTACAGCGGCGAACGGGCCTTTGAAGTCTATGTCGAGGCGAGCAAGGCGGAGGCAGTCTGGTCTGCTTGCGAAACCGAAGTGACAGGCCAAGACGGCTGCCTTTACGGGATGGAAGCGATGGAATTCCTCCGCATTGAAAAAGGGCATCTGGTGGTCGGCGGCGAGATCGACGGACGGCTGACCCCGCATGATCTGGCGCTTGGCAACATGCTGAACAAGGCGGGCGGCTATATCGGCGCGCAAGGTCTGGCGCGCCCTGCACTGACCCAGCCCGGCCGCAAACAGCTGGTCGGACTGGAAGCCTTGGCGGGGACGATCCCGGAAGGCGCAATGCTCATCACAGCTCCCGGCCAGCCAGCGCAAGGTCACGTTACCGCCGCGGGACTGCGCGTGCTTGAAGGTGGCTCGATTGCGCTTGGTCATTTGAACGACGGCTCCGCTCGCCACGGCGAGGAACTGCTCGCAAGTTCGCCGACCCGCGGGCAGAGCGCGCGGGTTCGCGTCGTTGCCCCGCATTTCTACGACACTGCGGGAGAGCGCTACCGTGACTGATCTGGCGATCACCGCGCTGCCCGCAGCGCCGCTCCACGTGCTGGAGATCTGGAGCAATCCGCTGGCTGTCCTCGGCCGCTTTGAGCAGGCCTTTGGTTCCTTTTTGCCGGTTTCGGGGTCATCTCTGCGGTTGCCCGATAGGCTGCTGATTCGATTTGAGCCGACGGTATGGGTGATCGAGGGAGAAATTACCGGATTGGCCGAAGTGCTCGGCGCCGATGGCAGTCTGACCGCGATCGGCGGCGGCCTCGTGCGGGTTCGGCTAAGCGGCGCGGGTTGGCGCAGCTTGCTGATGGAAGGGAGCGTGTTTGATGCCGAATCCAAAGACTTCGCCCCCGGATGCAGCGCGGCGACAGTGATCGACCACGTCAACGTCCGCTTGTTCGCCGAAAGCGATGACGCCTGCCTCGCTTACGTCCCGCTAAGCTACGCTCACGACATGATCCGCTTCTGGACCATCGCCGCAGAATCGCTGGTTTAGCTGCTACCGTCCTGCGGCCGCATGGCGCAACGTCAGTCCCTGCGCATGACGGCGCTGAAAGCCTTTCCACAGCGTAATGCCTTTGCCTCCGGGGCTGTAGGCACCCCACGGCGTTTCTGCAGGAGCGTTCCAGACACCATCGCCGCCATCTTCGACAGGTACGTCGAGGAAACCGTTCATGCTGGTTTCGCCCTTGAGGTTAAGCGCCAGGAACGCGGTTATGAAGTGCAAGTTGATCGCGTTGACGCGGTCCGGCCGCCAAATCGGATCTTCGAACCAGTCCATGTCCCACAGGTTGCTGCGCATTTGCGAAGGCGCGGGGCTGAGGCCGATGTTGTGGCCGGCCTGGCGGAATGTCAGCAAATAACGATTTGAATTTCTGGCATGCTCGAAATCGGCGAGCGCTCCGGTCTGGTAATCGACCGTCCGGTCAGCATCGCCCTGGATGAGCAGCAAGGGTGCTGTGATCCCAAGCAGGCCTGCGCTGCCCCAGGCACTGCGTGGCGCGCCGCCGGCTGGCGCAATGGCCACAATCGCCTTGACCCCAGGAACCTTGCCCTCGGCTTGGGTAGCGGCACCGCGCGCAAGCCGTTTCATCCACCCTCCGGCAACCTGCGTCATGTTCGGACCAGCTGGGTCAAGCTCAGCACCGCCAGCGGCCAGAACTCCATAGCCGCCTTGCGAAAACCCGATGAGCGCGACTTCGGCAGGATCAATCAAAGCGCCAAGATCGTGTCTTAGGGTGGCCGCAACGAAAGCGATATCGACTGGTCGGTTGAAATTTGGTGTAGCGCGCTTGTCGGCCGAGACCACATAGGGATCAGGATCTTCGTGATGAATCGCTGCGACGACATACCCCTTCGAGGCGAGATTCTCGGTTAGCCAGGTCATCACCGCGGGAGCGTTGCTATAGCCGTGCGAAAGGATCACCAGAGGATATCCTGTCCCGTCTGCCGGTGCGTTGCGACGTGCCAAGCCAGGCACGCTGAACTGGGCGGACGGCCTGGGAGGCTCCCCATAAAGGCTGGCCGCGTACGTCACCGAAGCCGCACCGCGCCGGACTTTGGCCGGGTACCAGATATCGACCGTCAGCGCACGGTCGTGGAGCGGGACACGCCCGGTGGCAGGATCGACATGGAGCAGATCAGGCTGGGCCTTGTGCACCAGGGTCACGCTGCGAAACCCGACAGCGTGCGGACCAAGCGGCGCCAATTGCGGTGCATCGATGCCAGGAACGCTCGGCGGGAGCGGTGCGCCGGAACTGGCGGCGGCAAGCAGGAAGGCGAAGACAAACAGAGTAACCGACGTCAGGCGTGCCATGTGATCTGCTCCTCCAGCCAGGGCATTTGCTGGATCAATGGTGGGAATGTCTGCTGTTTAAGCTGCCGACTGCACACGCGCGCAACCTGCTGAGGCAGAGCGCCAAGTTCGCCGGTTCGCGAGACAACTTGCACCGTTCGCGAAAAGCGCCCGCGCGGCATCGGTTCGATCCGGATCATGCGCAGAAATTCGGGTGCTGCCGACAAGCAGACCGGTGAGGTTATCGTCCAGCCAAGACCTGCCGCCACCAGCGCAAGCTGCTGGTGCGAGGATTCGACTTCCACACCCTGGTGCAAGCCGAGCTTCAATCGCACAATCTGGCGCTCGATCTGCTGCCCCATACCGGTTAGCCGCGAGAACCGGATAAACGGCAAGTCGGCAGGGTCCGAGTCGATCTGGAGCTGCTTGGGGTAGCTTGCCGGGATCGCGATCACGAAGCCTTCCTCGAACACCGGATGCAATTCGATATTGTCCCGGTGTTCAAGATTGAAGCTGCCAGTCACCATCATGTCGATGTCGCGAGCGAGAAACTCGCCTTGATGTTCAAGCGAAATCCCCGAGCGGATATTCCATTGTTCGGCCCGGCCACCCAGATCGCTCATGATTGCTGCGGTCAGCTGGTTAGCCAAACTGAACGACATCGCCACTGTCAGCCGCGCCAGTGGCAGATCGGCGCCGACGCGAACGTTATCGTAAGTGCTCCGCGCCATTGCGAGCAAGTGCTTGCCGCGCTCGAACATCGAGCGACCGCTTGTCGTCAATCCCAAAGGCCGCATCGAGCGATCGAACAATGGCGTCCCGATGCTCGTTTCGAGACGCGCAATGGTTTGGGAAACGGCTGACTGGGTAATATCCAGATGCGCCGCACACTGCGACATCCCGCCCAGTTCGACGGTCGTGATAAGGACCTCGATTGCGTGAAGATCGAACTCTTGCGCCCGCTTCATGGAAGCACTTGCCCCTTGCTGGCCGAATAAAGCCGGCCGCATCATTATCATTCCTTATATGTACCATACCGGCGAATCATAACGCCGCTAGGGGAATTTGCGCAAATCATCGATCAGGCGCGCGCTGCCCCCCCTTATCGATGCGGCTTAACGCTGAGTCACTTCCCACGCAGGGGCTACGTAAAAAGGCGCGTTTGACGGCGCGAGCGGCGGTTTACCAAGCACAAGATCGGCACCCTTTTCACCGATCATGATCGTCGGCGCATTTAGGTTGCCGGTCGGGATCGAGGGCATGACCGAACTGTCGATCACCCGCAGCGCCTCGACCCCGATTACTCTGAGTTCGGGATCGACCACGGCCATCGGATCGCCGGGGTCGCCGATCTTGCAGGTGCACGATGGGTGCAGCGCGCTTTCGACATGGTCGGCGATGAAGCGGTCGATCGCTTCGTCGCCGGTGCAATCCGCGCCCGGCTGAATCTCGCGTCCGCGCCACGGAGCGAAAGCTGATTGCTGGAAAATCTCGCGCGTCAGCCGGACGCAGGCCCGCATTTCCGCCCAGTCGTCGGGATGGCTCATGTAGTTGAAGTGGATCTTGGGCTTGTCGCGCGGATCGGCGCTGCGCAGCGTTACCGTGCCGCGGCTCTTTGAGCGCATCGGGCCGACATGCGCTTGGAAACCGTGCTCGGTTGCCAGCGCGCTGCCGTCATAATTGATCGCCATCGGGAAGAAATGATACTGGATGTCGGGATATTTGATCCCGGCCCGGCTGCGGATGAAGCCGCAGCTTTCGAAATGGCTGGTCGCGCCGATCCCGCTGCGCAGGAACAGCCATTGCGCACCCGCCAGTGCCTTGCCGAGCAGATTTGCCTGACCGTACAACGTCACCGGCTTGGTACAGGCCATCTGAAAATAGAACTCGAGATGGTCCTGCAGATTGGCTCCGACCCCGGGGCGATCGGCCAATACCGCCACGCCGATATCCTTCAGTTCCTGCGCCGGGCCGATCCCCGAAAGCTTAAGTAGCTGGACCGAATTGATCGAACCGCCCGACAGGATCACTTCACGGTTCGCGCGGACCCGGTGCAGCCGTCCACCGCGCTCGAATTCGACGCCCACGGCGCGCTTGCCGTCGAACAGAACGCGGGTCGCCAAAGCGTGCTGGATCACGCGCAGGTTCGAGCGTTTGCGCGCCGGATAAAGATAGGCCTTGGCCGCCGAGCACCGGGTGCCCTTGCGGACGGTCATGTCCATCCGGCCAAACCCTTCCTGGCGGAAGCCGTTGTAGTCCTCGGTCAAGCTGTAACCCGCCTGCTGCGCGGCATCGAGCCAGGCCTGATGCAGCGGATTGCGCAGCGTGCCATAGGTTGTCGAGAGCGGACCCTCACCGCCGCGATAGTCATTCCCGCCCTCGGCCCGCGTTTCAGCGCGTTTGAAATAGGGTAGGACATCGGCATAGCCCCAACCTCGCGCGCCCTCCTGATCCTGCCAGCGTTCGAAATCGAGCGGATTACCGCGAACATAGACC
>JANMCG010000059.1:0-9774 GCA_031361075.1 Novosphingobium sp.
CTTGGCCTAACCCTGCGACTTATCCGCCCTTGGGCGTGAGCTGGTGTGCACTTGGGCGGCACCTGGCGGCACCCAAGGGAGAGTAACCTCCACCCGTTAGTCGAAGTGCCAGATCAGAGACCAAAACCATGACCATGCTGAAGAACCCTGCGGTGAAATACCGCGCATTTCCGCCGATCAACCTGCCCGACCGAACCTGGCCATCCAAGGTCATTACGCAGGCGCCGCGCTGGCTGTCGACCGATTTGCGCGATGGCAACCAGGCGCTGATCGATCCGATGGGCGCGGAAAAAAAGATGCGTTTCTTCGATCTGCTGCTGAAAGTCGGCTGCAAGGAAATCGAGGTCGGCTTTCCCGCTTCGGGGGCGACTGATTTCGATTTCATCTCGGGCTTGGTCAAGAACGGCAAGGTACCGGACGATACGATCATTCAGGTGCTGACCCAGTCACGCCGAGATTTGATCGAGACGAGCTTCGCCAGCCTCGAAGGTTCCAGCAAGGCGATCGTCCACCTTTACAATGCGGTTTCGCCAGCGTGGCGCCGGATCGTGTTCGGGATGAGCAAGGACGAGATCAAGCAGATCGCGATCGAAGGCGCCAAGGTGCTGCGCGATCAGGCGGCGAAATATCACATGACCGAATGGACCTTTGAGTACAGCCCGGAAACCTTCTCGACCGCCGAAGTCGAATATTCGGTCGAGGTCTGCGCCGCAGTCATGGATGTGCTCCAGCCCACGCCTGAAAAACCGATCATATTCAACCTCCCCGCCACGGTCGAATGCGCCACCGCCAATATCTACGCCGACCAGATCGAGCTGTTCGGGCGGATGATTCCCAATCGCGATGCAGTGGTGATCAGCCTCCACACCCACAACGATCGCGGCACCGGGATCGCGGCCTGCGAGCTGGGGCTGATGGCCGGGGCGGACCGGGTCGAGGGCTGCCTGTTCGGCAATGGCGAGCGTACCGGCAACTGCGATCTGGTTACAGTTGCGCTGAACATGTACACGCAAGGGGTTGATCCGGGTCTGGATTTCTCAAACATCGATGAAATCGCTGCGACCGTCGCCTATTGCAACCAGCTGCCGATCCACCCGCGCCACCCCTATGTCGGCGAGCTGGTGTACACCTCGTTCTCAGGCAGTCATCAGGACGCCATCAAAAAGGGCTTCGCCGCGCGCGAGGCGCAGAACGACGAAACCTGGGAGATGCCGTACCTGCCGATCGATCCGGCTGATCTGGGGCGCGATTATGAGGCGGTGATCCGGGTCAATTCACAAAGCGGCAAAGGCGGCTTTGCCTGGGTGCTCGAGCAGGACCAAGGGCTCAAACTGCCCAAGAAGATGCAGGCGCACTTCTCGGGCCATGTGCAGGAACTGGCCGACCGCGCCGGGCGCGAATTGTTTGCCGACGATATCTGGGAAGTTTTCAAGCGGGTCTATCACGTTGGCACGCCGCAGCACTTCCAGCTGGTCGACTACGAAGAATCCAAAGCGAGCGACGGCACCCGCGTCTTTGCCGGCAAGATCGCGGTCGATGATCAGGAACAATCGGTTTCGGGGCGCGGCAACGGGCTCATTTCATCAGTCGTCGCCACGATTGCCGATACCTTTGGTGTGGCTTTGGAAATCAAGGATTACACCGAACACGCGATGACGGCTGGATCGGATGCACGCGCCGCGGCTTACGTCGAATGCGTCGGCGCAGACGGTAAAACGGTCTGGGGCGTTGGGATCGATGAAGATGTGGCCACCGCCAGCGTCAGGGCGGTCCTTAGCGCAGCCAACGCGGCGCGCGGTTAAATCCGGTAGTCTCTGGTCCGAACGGTGGACCCCGCCGCCTGAGGGAGGGGGGAAGACTGCGGGGTCCGTTCGAGCGCGCGCTGCGTAATCGCATTTCACACGACGAGCTTGCATCGCAATAGTCGTAACCATCAGAGCAAGGTTGGACCCCGCCGACGAAGGGGGAACGCGATCGGCGGCGGGGCCCGTCTTGGCGCGCGCGGCGTCCATTTCCACGCGCGCAAGTCGGTCAGATTTAAGGCAACAGAACGCGGTCGATCACGTGGATCACGCCGTTCGACTGCATGACATTGGCAGTGGTCACCGTGGCGATACCGCCCTTGGCATCAACCAGAACGAGGTTCTTGCCCATCTTCTTGGCGGTCAGCTTTTCACCGTTCACGGTGGTGATCATGGCCTTGCCACGCCCGGCATTGATCATTTTGAGCAGCCCGCCACTGGTCACTTTGCCGGCGACCACGTGATAGGTCAGGACGGCGGTCAGGGTGCCTTTGTTCTCTGGCTTCAGGAGCGTGTCCACGGTGCCGGCGGGCAGGCGTTTGAACGCAGCGTTGGTGGGCGCGAAGACCGTAAAAGGGCCCGGGCCCGACAAAGTTTCGACCAGACCGGCCGCCTTTACAGCAGCTACTAGCGTGGTGTGATCCTTTGAATTGACCGCGTTTTCGATGATGTTCTTGGTCGGATACATGGCCGCACCGCCAACCATCGGGTTGCCAGCATGCATCATCGGCTTGGCGGCGGCAGGTGCCACCACCAGTGCCAATGCAGCGGCGGCGAGGGTATAATGAAGCTTCATGGGGGAATTCTCCTGGATTGCCGGGCGTTCAATCGCTCAGCAATCCAGTTACGCGGCAGCGCGCCACGTGGATGCAGTTCCAGCAAAAAATTATTTCAGGTTTCGACCAGTTTTCCGCTGGCAACAATCGGTCCGGTGGCGTGCCCGGTAGGCGATCCACCGGTCTGCTCCAGCGAGATCGCCAAGGTTGCACCCGCCGCCACCAGCCTGGCTTTGGCCGGAT
Source organism: Novosphingobium sp. (assembly GCA_031361075.1). Classification (GTDB taxonomy): domain Bacteria; phylum Pseudomonadota; class Alphaproteobacteria; order Sphingomonadales; family Sphingomonadaceae; genus Novosphingobium. Next base: position 2,822 of record JANMCG010000059.1, read on the forward strand.
CGAGCTGGCGCGAATTGGGCTGGTGCGTATCGATCACGCCTAATGAAATTGGCTCGGTCGCACCAACCGGGATCACCCACAGTTCGGCATCACCCTTGCCGGGATCAAGCTGCACCGGCGCCACCGTCAGCCGCCGGACGCTGCTATCGTAACTGACCGCGAGCGCGCTGCCTTTTACCCCGGCCAGGCTGGCCACAATCGGCGCGCCGGGCGGCGGCGGAAGCACGATTTGCGGACGCTGCGCCAGCATGAACAGCGCCAACGCGGCAACTGCCGCGAGCGCCCCACTGACCAGCTTCCAGCGCAGCACACCGGCCCCGTTATTTGCCGCGCCAACGTTAGCCGCAGCGCCAGCGTTAGCCACGCCGGCATTATCGTTGTGCGGCAACTTTGCCGCAATCCGCGCCCATAATTCCGGCGAAGGCTCTTCGCCAAGCGGCCAGGTCAGCCCGGCCAAGCGCTGCTCCCACCACACTACGCGTGCGGCGAATTCAGTATCGCCAACCAGCGGTTCAGCCGCCGCGGATTTATCAGCCAGTCCCAGCGCCATTTCGGCAGCGAGCAGATCGTCGTCATCGCTCATTCGAGGCACCCCCGCAATTTAAGCAGAGCGCGGCGAATACGGCTTTTGACCGTGCCCAGCGGCAAGGCCACCCGGCTGGCCAGTTCGGCATAGGTTGCACCTTCGAAAAAGGCGGTGCGGATCATGGTGGCGTCGCTGCGGGCCAGCGTATCGATGCAGCCAAGCACCCGCGCATCGTCGCCGTGCGCCAACAGCAGCGCTTCGGCGTTAGGCGTATCGTCGGCGACGTTGTCAGCAAGTTCGATCGGCGCGGTCGGCCGGCGGCCCGAGGCGCGCAGAATATCGATCGCGCGGTTGCGGGTCAGCGTGGCCAGCCAGGTAATGGGGTTACCGCGGGCAGGATCAAAGCTGCCGGCGCGGTGCCAGATCGTCAGATAAACTTCCTGCATGGCATCCTCTGCGTCGGCCCGTTCGCCAAAGATACGCAGGCAGATCCCAAAAAGCTTCCGCGACGTCCGCCGATAAACTTCTTGCAGCGCTGCACGGTCCTGTTCGGCGACGCGCACCAACGCCGCGGCCAAGGCGGCGCGTTCGAGCGAGGTTGGGGATTGGGAAGATTCGCTGGACATGCACTGACCTGAATAGCAGCGGATTTGCACGTTGACTATGCCTTAACCGGGTACCAGCACCATCTTGAGCGCACCCGCTTCGCGCGCCTCGAACAGCCGGTACGCTTCCGCGCCTGCGCTTAGCGGCATCCGGTGGCTGATGTATTTCTCGGGCTTCAATCGGCCCGACTGGACCAGCGGGAACAGCGCTGACAATTCTTCGGGCACCGAACAGGTTCCGGCACGGAAGGTCAGCCCGGCCCCGAAGGCGCGCTCTAGCGGAAAGGCATAACGCTTGGATTGCTGCACCCCGATCACCGAGACCGTCCCGCGCCGCGCCACCAGCCGCAGCGCCAGATCGACCGTGGCATCGCTGCCGACAACTTCGATCACGCATTCGACCTTGCGGCCGTGCGTCGCCTCGCGGATAGTATCGAGCGCATCCTGCGGGTGGAACACCACCGCCCCCGCCTCTGCCGCCAGCGCGCGGCGTTCGGCAATCGGATCGATCGCATAGACCACATGCGCGCCCATCACAAAGGCGGCTTCCACCGCCATCAACCCGATCGGCCCCAACCCGATCACCGCCACGCTGCTGCCGGGTTTGATCTCGGCCCGGCGTGCACCGTACCACGCTGTGGCCAGCGCATCGGTCATCATCAACGCCTGCTCCATCGAGATACCATCGGGCACCTTAACCGCGTTCATATCGGCAGCCGGCACCCGCACCGCTTCAGCTTGGGAGCCTTGCAGGCCCGCTGAAAGCCCATAGCAGGCCCCTGCCCCGAACTCGCAATTGGCGACATTCCCCGCAAGACAAGAGCGGCACGCGCCGCAGCCGACCGCGGCTGGCAGCATGACCTTGTCACCAACCTTAACCCGGCTGACTGCGCTGCCAACCTCGACCACTTCGCCGACCGCTTCGTGGCCCACGCAGAAGCCGATGTCTTCGCTGAAACCGTGGCCATGATAGATGTGCAGGTCCGATCCGCAGATCGAGCAGGCGCTGACCTGGACAATCGCATCGCGGTTTGATTGCGGCGCAGGATCCGCCATCGTCTCGTAGCGCACATCGCGCGCGCCGTGGTAAGTCAGGGCCTTCATTGCCTTAGCGCTCGTTCATCGCGACATATTCCTTGATCTTCGACTTGCCGAGCTGGCTCATGTGCACCTCGTCCGGGCCATCGGCGATCCGCACGAAGCGGTTGAGCGTGAAGAACCGCGCGATCGGCGTGTCGTCCGAAACCCCCATCCCGCCGTGGACCTGGATCGCCCGGTCGCACACAGTCTGCGCCATCTGCGGGGCGACCACCTTGATCGCGGCGATCAGGTCCTTGGCGACCTTGTTGCCATAGCGGTCCATCGCATCGGCCGCTTTCAGCGTCAGCAGCCGGGTCATCTCCACCTCGCAGAAGCTCTTGGCGATGTCCTGGCGGATCGAGCTCTGGTCGGACAGTTTCTTGCCGAACGCGACCCGGCTTTCCGCGCGCCGCGCCATGATCTCGAGCGCGCGCTGCGCTTGGCCAACCGAGCGCATGCAGTGATGGATTCGCCCCGGCCCGAGCCGACCCTGCGCGATCTCGAACCCGCGGCCTTCGCCAAGGATCAGATTGCCCTTGGGCACGCGGACATTGTCGAACCGCAGCTCGACCTCGCCGCCGGGCGAATTGTGCGAACCGAAGACCGTAAGATGCCGCACAATGGTTATGCCCGGAGTGCCCGGCTCGACCAGAATCTGCGAATGTTGGGCATGCCGCGGGGCGTCGAAATCGGTCTTGCCCATCACGATCCAGATGGCGCAGCGCGGGTGCATCGCGTTGGAGATCCACCACTTGCGCCCGTTGAGCACATAGTCATCGCCGTCGGGGGTGATCGACAATTCAAGGTTGGTCGCATCGGACGAGGCAACCTGCGGCTCGGTCATCACATAGGCCGAGCGGATCGTGCCATCGAGCAGCGGTTTGAGCCATTTTTCCTGTTGTTCGGGCGAGCCGAACTTGGCCAGCACTTCCATGTTGCCGGTATCGGGGGCCGAGCAGTTGAGCACCTGGCTCGACCACGGCACCCGGCCAAGCAGTTCGGCAATCGGCGCATATTCGAGGTTGGTCAGCCCCGGCGAGAATGCCCCGTATTCGTGCGGGAGGAACAGGTTCCACAGCCCTTCGGCGCGCGCCTTGTCTTTCAGCGCCTCCATCTCCGGCCATTCCTGCCAGATCCTGGTGTGGTCGCTGACCCAGTCGTGGTAGGATTCCTCGTTGGGATAGATGTGCGCGTCCATGAACGCGCCGACCTGGGCCAGCAGGCCCTTGACCTTTTCACTGTGTTCGAAGTTCATCGGCAGGGCCTTTTCAAAGCGAGAGACCGCCATCGACCACGATCGTGTGACCGGTAACGTAGGAAGCGAGCGGCGAAGCGAGGAACAGCGCGGTTCCAGCCATATCTTCAGGCGTGCCAAGGCGGCCGTCGGGGATGCGCGCCAGCGCGCCCGCGAGCCGATCGGGATGGTCAGTGGTGACTTTGGTAAGCTTCGTTGCGACCAATCCAGGAGCCAAACCATTGACGCGGATCCCCTCGGCCGCCCAGGCCTGCCCCAGCGATTTCACCAGACTGACCGCGCCAGCTTTTGACGCGGCATAGGCCGGATTGCCGATATTCGCTTTGAACCCGGCGATCGAACTGACGATAATCACGCTGCCCCGATTGGCGGCGAGTTGCGGTTTGAACTTGCCGGCGCAATACATCAGACTGTCGAGATTGACGCGCATCACCTGATCCCAGCCCGCACGCTCGAACTCGCCGCGGCGGTACACCACGATGCCCTGGCACAGCACGAGCACGTCGAGCGCCGCGAACGGCACTGGCGCGGCTGCGATTGCATCGGGATCACCGACATCGACGCAAGTGTAGCCCAGATCGGTCAGGTCCGATCCATCCTCGGCGGAATAATCAGCGGCCGATGTCCGCGTGCCCCAGACTTGGACCTGTGCGCCGCGCGCTTTAAAGGCATGCGCGATGCCGTTGCCGATGCCGCTCGATCCGCCCACCACCAATACGCATTTGCCGCTGAAATCGGTGTCGCTGTGCATGGCTCACTCCACTCTTTTTAACCGTTCGATTAATGCGAGGCCGATCAACGCTTGTCAAACGCCAAGCCGCGCATAAGCTGGCGCAAAATTCTGGAGAGAATGACCATGACCGAAACGATTCTGGAACCCGAACTGCCGATCATCGATCCGCATCATCACTTGTGGGATCTGCGTCCGATGATGCCGGCTTTCCCGCAGCCGTTGCACCCGTTTATCGCCAGCATCGCGCTTTCGCCGTATTACACCTTCGACGAAATTCAGGCCGAGATCGGCAGCGGCCACAACGTGGTCGGCACGGTGTTCATGGAATGCGGCGCGTTCTACAACGCGGCGGCCAGTGACGAGCTCAAAGTCGTGGGCGAGGTTGAATATGTCAACGGCGTCGCCGCGCAGAGCGCCAGCGGCTTGTATGGCCCGGCGCGGCTATGCGCAGCGATCATCGGCCACGCCGATCTCAGCCGCGGCGACGCCGCGCGCCCGGTGCTCGAAGCTTTGATGGCGGCCAGCCCGCGCTTTAAAGGGATCCGTCATGCGGTGGCGTGGGACGCAGATCCCGACGTGCTGGGGCCGCCATTCCATGCGCCGCGCGGGCTCTACCTCGACGCCAAGTTCCGAGAGGGCTTCAAGCACCTTGGCGCGATGGGGCTGACCTTCGATGCGTGGCTGCTTGAGCCGCAACTGGGCGATCTGCTCGATTTGGCGCGCGCCTTTCCCGATCAGAAGATCGTGCTCGACCATTGCGGCACGCCGCTGGGCATGGGCAGTTATGCGGGCAAATTGCCCGAGCGCTTCGATGCCTGGCGCAGCATGATCCAGCAAATCGGCGAATGTCCCAACGTCTCGGTCAAGCTGGGCGGGTTGGCGATGTCGTTCGCCGGGCTGCCCGATCATGGCCCCGCCGCCGGGCTCTCGTCCGAAGTGCTGGCGGCGATGTGGCGGCCCTACATCGAAACCTGCATCGAGGCGTTCGGGCCGCAGCGCGGGATGTTTGAGAGCAACTACCCGGTCGACAAGTGGGGCGCGAGCTACGCGGTGCTGTGGAACGCGTTCAAGCACCTCACCCGCAGCGCTTCGGCGGACGACAAGGCCGCGCTCTATGCCGGCAATGCCGCGCGGTTTTATGGGATCGAGCATTTGCTCGGCTGATGGCTGCGATCCACTTGCCGCGCACAATCCGCATTGGCGGCGGGGTGCTGGACGAACTGCCCGAGGTGCTGGCAGCGGCGGGATTGTCGCGTCCGCTGATCGTAACCGACGCGTGGATGGAAAGCTCGGGTCTGCTGAGCCGGGTCGAGGCTTTGCTAAGCGGTGCCGGGATCGTTTGCCGATCGTTTACTGGCGTGGTCCCCGATCCGACCGTCACCTCGATCGATGCAGGCTGTGCGTTTCTGACGGGCGGCGATCACGATTGCGTGATCGGGCTGGGCGGCGGCAGCCCGATCGACAGCGCCAAGATGATTGCGGTGCGGCGGGAGCGGACAATCCCCGAGCTGAAGGCACCGCATCAGGAAGACGCTCCCGGCCTGCCGATCATCGCCATCCCGACTACTGCCGGGACCGGGTCAGAGGCGACGCGCTTTACCGTCATTACCGATGCCGAAACCGACGAGAAGATGCTCTGCGCGGGCCTCGCTTACTTGCCGCTGATCGCGCTGGTCGACTACGAACTGACGCTGAGCAAACCGCCGCGGCTGACTGCCGACACCGGGATCGACAGTCTGGTCCACGCGGTTGAAGCATATGTCTCCAAGCGCGCCAATCCGTTCGCCGACAGCATGGCATTGTCGGCAATGCGGCTGATCTGGCCCAACCTCCCGCGCGCCTGCGCCGATCCGCAAGATCGCCCCGCGCGTGAGGCATTGATGCTCGGCGCATTGCAGGCCGGGATCGCCTTCTCGAACAGCTCGGTAGCCCTGGTACACGGGATGAGCCGGCCGATCGGCGCGCATTTCCATGTCTCGCACGGCCTGTCGAACGCCATGCTGATGCCCGCCATCACCCAGTGGTCAGCGCCCGACGCCTTGCCTCGCTATGCCCAGTGTGCCCGCGCGATGGGCCTGGCGAGCGACGCCGAGGCCGATCAGTCAGCGGTCGGCGCACTGGTCGAGGCGCTGCACCAAATCAATGCCGATCTCGCGGTCCCCTCACCCCGTGCTTACGGGATCGAGCAAGAGCGGTGGGAGGCGCTGATCCCGCTCATGGCGCAGCAGGCGCTCGGGTCAGGCTCGCCCGCCAACAATCCGCGTCTGGCTGGCGCCGCAGAGATCGAGGTGCTGTACCGGCAAGTCTGGCACTGAGCCGCGCGAACATGACGGGAACGTAACTTTACATTCCGCACGGAGGCTGGTGTTGGTTCGATCCAGATGAGCTCTCCGATCTTTTTTGACAGTACGGGCCGTCGCCGGCGGCTGGTCGGGCGCGTGGCCTTTGGGTTGCTGGTGCTTATCGTAATCGCGGCCACCGGGTTTGCCGCGACGCTGGTCGAAGTGCCGTCAGCCGCCGCGCTGGTTTTCGGCCGGGAGCGCGATCAGCCGCTGCCGTTCCTCACCCACATCGCCCGGATCCGCCACAAGCTGCCCCGGATCGCGCCCGCAAGCAACGGTAGCCTGCCGCTCAGGATCGGGTTCTACGTGCCGTGGGACGAAGAAAGCGCGACCTCGCTGCACGATCACTGGAACGATCTCGATTGGGTGGTCGCGGCCGATGCGTTGATCCACACCGCGAGCAATTCGGTCG
>JANMCG010000060.1:0-6618 GCA_031361075.1 Novosphingobium sp.
CGATCCGGTGTTGCCGGTGCGCGGCTATCCAGCCAAGATTATTGGACACAGCGCGGCGCGCGCGCGGGCGTTGACGGCATGGGCGGAAGTCAAGCGATGAGGGGTTAACGCCGGGCCGGTTGGGAGCAGGTCGGCAGCGCAGTTGGCACCCGAGGGCGTGAGCCTGCGCTTTCGCCGGGGGACTTTTGCGGGAAACAGTCCCCCGGACAGCTTATTGGTCCGCAGGAGTGGTGCCCGGGGGCGGATTCGAACCACCGACACGCGGATTTTCAATCCGCTGCTCTACCAACTGAGCTACCCGGGCCAAGTCGTCTGGCGGTCCTGAAACAGGCTCACCGGGCGGCTGGAAGCGCGCCCTATGGCGAACCGCCGCGCGCTTGGCAAGGGGGTTATGCCGCCGGACCGGCTGGGCCTAGTCTGCGTCTTCGTCCGCATCGAGCACGGTCTTGCCGGGCAGCACATACCCATCGTCGAGCCATCGCACCAGATCGCGGTCTTTACAACGTGCCGAACAGAACGGCGGAAAATCGGCCGAGCGTGGCTTGCCGCAGTCCGGGCATTTGCGGGTGGTAGTCATAGCGCCACCGCCTGCGCGAAACTGCCGTCCTGCGCAAGTGCGGGCGCCTCCGCCCAGCGCAGCACGCGTCCGGTGCGGCGGGCAAGATCAGCTTCCCACGCCGGGGTAATCGCGCGGCGCACAGCTGGCGGCGCAGTCAGCAGCAGCGCTCCGGGTTGCTCCACGTGTTCCGCCTGACGCAAAAGCAGCCGCGCCGCCGCCCCCGCGCGATTGGCGGCAATTGCGTGCAGCAGCGATGGCCGCTCAAGCCGTGCAACCAATTGGACAAAGCCGAACCCGTTGATCGCGGTGCGCTCGTGCGGCCAACCGTCCAGCGCCTCGGCCAGCGCGGCGTCGACCGCGTGCCGATCCGCCTTGGCGGCAAGCGTCGGGAAATCGATCCCGATTGACCCGGCCAGATCAAGCCGCGCCAAGGCCGCGGCAATCGCAGGGACCGCAGCCAGCGCCAGTTCGCGTGGGGGCAGGGTGCCGTCGATGTCGATCACAGTCATCGCCGGGGTCGGGCTGATGGTCAGCGAACCGGCGATAAACGCGGTGGTCCCGCTCCACGCTTCAGCAAAAACCTCTTCCCACAATCCCGCCGGAAAACGGCGGACCACGTGGGCGTCCAGCGTTTCAGCCAGCGTCGGGGCGGAGCGCGGATCTTGCGTTGCCGGGCGGGCCTGCGCGCGCTTGAGCCGCCCGGTTTCGGCCATCGCAGCGCGAGTCACGATCAGCCGCAGCGCAGCGCCCTCGCTCGCCTCGCGCGGTAAGCCGGTGACCAGCACCTCCTCGCCGCCGAGCAGCGCGGTGCCGCGCTTCGAGCCACTGTGGCGCGAGGTCAGCACCGCATCGGCCACTTGACCGGCCACCAGCGATCCGTGGAGTTGCAGCCGCGCGGCGATCGCTTCGCCGCTATCGACCAGCACCGCGCGGTCCTCGCCGATGCCGTGTTCGACACTCCAGCCATTTGGCCAGCCACCGCTAAAGTCAGTCAACCGCAAATCCAGCCGATTTGAGCAGCGCACGGGTTTCGAACAACGGCAAGCCCATGACACCCGAATGGCTGCCCGAAATCCAGGCGATCAGCCCTTCTGCGCTGCCTTGGATGGCATAACCGCCAGCTTTACCGTGCCACTCGCCGCCCGCGACGTAAGCATCGATTTCAGCGGTGGAAAGCGGCTTGAACCGTACGATGGTTTCGGACAATCGCTCGCGCAGGGTGCCGTCGGGATATTTGAGTGCAAGCGCGGACAGCACGCGGTGACGCCGGCCCGACATCAGTTTGAGGCACTGCCGCGCGGTGGCTGCATCTTCGGCCTTGGGCAAAATACGCCGGCCCAGCGCGACCACTGTATCGCCGGCCAGCACGAAAGCATTGCCGCCAGCGACCGCCAGCGCCTTTTCACGCGCCATCCGCACCGCATAGACGCGCGGCAATTCGGCTTTGAGCGGGCTCTCGTCGATGTCGGCGGCGGCAATTGCGCCCGGCACTATCCCCAGACGCGCGATCAGTTCGCGGCGGCGCGGACTGGCCGAGGCCAGGATCAGATCGGGCCCCGTCATCGGCTAAAATCTAGAGGCGCCGTCACGCGCCGGGTTTAGCCGAACTGGCCGGGGCCACCGCGGCCAGGCATGAAGCGATAGGTGATCCGCCCCTTGGTCAGATCGTAGGGGGTCAATTCCACCAGCACCTCGTCGCCGACAAGCACGCGGATGCGGTTCTTGCGCATCTTGCCAGCGGTGTGTCCCAGCACTTCGTGATCGTTTTCAAGCCGGACGCGGAACATCGCGTTGGGCAGCAGTTCGACCACCGTACCGCGCATTTCGAGTAGTTCTTCTTTCGCCATCCGGGCCTATTTTCCGTCAAATCTGGGGTACAGTGCCGCGCCCATAGCCGCGCTTGGTGCAAAACACCATAGCTGCACGCGTGCTAAATGCTTGCTGGCGTTGTTGGTCGATATGGGTGGCACGCCTGACAATTTGTTACACGAGCGCGCCTTGTCAGCCGGGAACCCCTTCGTCACTGCAGCAATTGTATCAGTGAATTGACCGCCCTTGCCGGGCAGCACGGAAGTATCGAACCAAGCCAATGCGCAAAATCGTCACTATTCCGCTTGCCTTGTGGGCCGCGCCAGCCTTCGCGCAAAGCACCGCACCGGCGGCAATTCCGGCTACCTCTGCTGCAACCAAGCCCGCGGCTGACGCCGCGGCCGAGCCTGCGGCAGAGCCTACTGTGGACGACGATGGATCCGCGCAGACGGTGCAAGTGATGGCGGGCGACGAGTTGGGCACCGACATCGTGGTCACCGCGCCCAGTTTGCGCGGGCAAGTCGATACGGCCGAAGCGCCGATTGCCACGCTGAACGAGGCCGATATTCAGGCAACCGGGGCAACATCGGTCAGTGACCTGCTGACCCGGATCAGTCCGCAGACCGGATCAGGCCGAGGGCGCGGCGGCGGGGGCGGGATGCCGGTGGTGCTGGTCAACGGCCAGCGGGTCAGCAACTTTCGCGAGTTGCGCAATTTTCCGCCCGAGGCGATCCGGCGGGTCGAGATTCTGCCCGAATCTGTCGCGCTCAAATACGGGTTTCCGCCCGATGCCCGCGTGGTCAATCTGATCCTCAAGCCCAAATTCCGCAGCAAATCGATCGAAGCGAGCTACGCGGTCCCGACCTTGGGCGGGTTCAGCACTGCCGCGCTTGAAGCCACCCTCACCCGGATCGATGGGCCTGCGCGGCTTAGCCTGACCGCGACTACCGACGATACCAGTCCGCTATTCGAAGCCGAGCGCGGGGTGATCCAGCAAGCATCGCCGCTGCGCACCGTCAGCACCGATCCGGTGCAGGGCCAATTCCGCAGTCTGATCGGCGATTCGCGCAATTTCGGGCTTAATGCGGCTTGGACCAAGGGGCTTGGCAAAGATGGGCTGGCGGGTTCGTTCAGCCTTAGCGGCGCGGCCAGCCGCGCTGACAGCCACTCGTTTCAGGGCCTCGACGTGGTGGTGCTGACCGACCAAACCGGCACCAGCACGCTGCGCACTCTGCCGGGCGCGCTAGAGCGGGTCAGCCACGTCACCACAGTGCAGGCGGGGGCGGGCTACAACACCTATGTCGGCACGTGGCAGCTTAATACGACGGTCGATGGCTTGCACACCGAAACACGCTCGCAGTTTGACCGCCGCGCCAACACCGCCGGGCTGGTCAGCGCAGCGGCGGCTGGCACCCTGCCGATCGCCGGTTCCTTGCCGGTGCTGCCCGACGCCGGGTTCGATCAGACCGCGAGCAACGTCAATTCGCTGACTTCGCTGGCAACGCTGGTCGGGCGCCCTTTGCGGCTGCCGGCCGGATCGGTCGGCATGACATTGAAGGCTGGCTATGCCTGGTCAGGGATCGACAGCAACGACAGCCGCGGCACGCTTGGCACAGTCAAGCTCACGCGAGGGGATCTGTCGGTTGGCACCAACATCTCGGTCCCGATCACCAGCCGCCGTGACAATTTCGGCGGCGCGATCGGAGACCTGACCGCCAATTTCAGCGCTGGATATAATACGCTCTCGGACTTCGGCTCGCTGTATGATTACAGCGCCGGGCTGACCTGGGCGCCCACCGCCAAGCTCAATCTTGGCGCGAGCTATATCGTCAACGAGGCGGCGCCATCGCTGACGCAACTCGGAAATCCGACCGCGATCAGCTTTAACGTGCCGTTTTATGATTTCACTCGCGGCGAAACCGCGCTGGTGGCAATCACTTCGGGCGGCAACCCGGCGCTGATCAAGGAACAGCAGCGCGATCTGAAGTTCTCGGCCAATTGGCAATTGCCGTTCATCAGCAATTCCAACGTGATCGTTGAATATTTCAAGAACCGCTCGAACAATGTCAGTGCCAGCTTTCCGCTCTTGACCCCGGCGATCGAGGCGGCTTTCCCGGGCCGCGTCACCCGCGATGCCAGCGGGCGGCTGATCAGCGTTGACCAGCGCCCGGTCACCTTTGCCCGGCAGGACGGATCGCGGCTGCGCGCCGGGTTCAACACCTCGGGCGGATTTGGGAAGGCAGACGACGGCGGCGCGATGGGCGGGCTGATCCCCGGGGCGGGTCGCGGCGGCGGCGGTGGTGGGCGTCCGCCCGGAGCCGGACCACGTGGTGGCGGCGGTGGTGGCCGCGGCGGCGGAATGGGGGCGTTGATGGGGGGCGGCCCCGGTGGTCAACCAGGTCGCTGGAGCCTGGGTGTTTATGACACCGTGCAATTCACCAGCCGTGTGCTGGTCGCGCCGGGCGGACCGGTGCTCGATCTGCTCAACGGCGACGCGTTGACCACCGGCGGCACCCCGCGTCACACGCTCGAGTTCAATGGCGGTGTGTTCTACAAGGGGCTGGGGACATTCATTCAAGGCACCTGGACTTCGCCCACCACTGTTTCGGCGTCAGGCCTGCCTGGCACCAGCGACCTGCGTTTTGGCAGCGTCACCAATATCAACATGTTCGTGTTCTTCGATTTCAACCAGCGGGCCAAATTGATCAAGAACGTACCGTTCCTGAAAGGCGCGCGGGCTTCGCTGCGGTTCGAAAACCTGCTCGGCTCGCGTCAACGGGTGACTGACGCGAGCGGTGCGGTGCCGTTGTCGTATCAAGCCGATTACCTCGATCCGCGTGGCCGGGTGATCCGGTTAGAATTCCGCAAATCGTTCTGAGCGGGCCTCCGCGCAACTTCGCGCGAAGGCCCGCTCAGCTCAGTGGTACAGCGCCAGCAGCAAATGCAGGCACAGCGCAAACAGCGCCAGGCTTGACAGCGCGAACAGGATGAAGCGCGGCGCAACCTTGTTCACGGTCGCCTGGAACACCGAGTGGACGATCCGAAAGGCGACGTAGATCCAGGCGATCGTCGCGTTCATGCCGTCCCCCTGACCAATCATCGCCAGCGCCAGCGCGACCGCATAGAACACCGTCGGGGCTTCGTGCAGGTGATTGTAATTGTGTGCCTTCCACTGGACTTCGCGCGGCAGGATATTTTCCAGCATTGCCCCGGTCCAGCCCTGGTCGGCCCCGGCTTCGGTCGGCTTGGGCAGTTTGTTGATCGCGGGAATGCGGACGGCATACATCCAGATCCACATGATCATGGTCCACATCGCGAGGACCGCGACGGGTTGCAGAATTTCGGCTTGAATCATGGTATTTCTCCCCCTTTAATTGCCCCAAAAACCGTTGAAGCGTTCTGTTAAGCCAGCACGCCGCAGAGGGCGCAGATCACTAGCGCTGCGATCACCAACTGCGAAGCGAGGTACGCTGCAAGCCGCCAGATGACTTTGTTCCACAAGATCTGGATCAGCGAGTGGATCACCCTGAGCGCCACATAAAGCCAACCCAGCCACGCGGCCAACCCATCGCCGAGTCCGACCACCGCCAGCGCCAGCGCGACCGCATAGAACACCGTCGGCGCCTCATGCAGGTGATTGTAGTTGTGCGCGATCCACTGGATTTCGTCGGGCACCACTCCTTCGGCACCGCGGCCGGTCCCGCCGCGCAATTTTCCCAGTTTGACCCCGGCCGCGCGCAGCGCAGGCAGCCGCGTGATGATCATCCAGGCCCAGATGACGATCGTCCAACCCGCCAGCGCGATGACCGGCGCAATAATTCCTTGGCCGCTCATCACCGTACCACTCATGCGAACAAGGCGGCTTGCGCGGCGTGGATCGCCATCACCAACAGGCAGACCGTCGACACAATGAACAGTGCGAACCGCACCGACACGACGTTCACGGTTGCTTGCCAAATCGAGTGGACGATGCGGATGGCAACGTAGGCCCAAGCCAGCATAACATCGGTCGCGCTCGCTCCCATCAGCGCGAGGATCACCACGGTCGCATAGAAGATTGTCGGCTGTTCCATCAGGTGGGTATAATTGTGCGATTTCCAGTTCACGCTGTCAGGCAGCACGCCTTCCAGATCGGCGCCGCGGCCGCCAGGCTTGGCAGCGGCGATCCCGCCGGGCTGTTTGAAAATCGGTGGCAGGCGCGTTGCCGCCAGCCAGACCAACATCACTAGCGACCACAGCACCAAGACAGC
>JANMCG010000062.1:0-32011 GCA_031361075.1 Novosphingobium sp.
TGGCTCCACTGATCAAGCCCGCGCAACCGCCCCTGCGATTCGCCGCAACCGGCCGCGCAGATGTTGGGCAGCACGCCGCCGAAGTTGGCTGCCGCGCCGCCGTCGGTATCACCGCGGCTATAGCCCGAGGCATGTTCCCACGCGGTGATCGATGTCAGCGTCGCGCCGCCCAGATCGTAATCGGCTTTCAGCGAGACGCCGTGCATCTTGTAAGCTTGCGGGTTATTCTGCGCTTCGTCGTTAGCGACCACGCGGCGGTCGAACCCGGCAATCGGGGCGTGCGAGCCCGGCACGATCGAACCACGATAGAAGATCGAGGCGGTGCCATCATAATCGCGGTAATGACCCGACAGCCGCAGCGTCAGGGCATCGCTCGGCCTGGCTTGCAGCTGCAGCCGCACGTCGCGCTCGTTATAGCCGCCCATCACGTTCTTGCCGCCGACGGTGCCATCGTCCGACGGGCCGGTGTAGACGTTACTGATGTAATTATCGCGGTGCTGGTACAGCCCTGACAAGCGGAAGCTGAGCGAGCCATCAGCGGTCAGCGGTCCGCCGATGCCTGCGTCGACGTTGACGCTGTTGAACCGGCCATAGCTGAGCGAGGCTTGTCCGGCCAAGCGATCGGTCGGCCGCGCGCTGTCGAACTTGACGATCCCGGCGGTGGTGTTGCGCCCGAACAGCGAGCCTTGCGGGCCCTTGAGCACTTCGACTTGGGCGATATCGAACGCCGGGTTCGATTTGAGCACGACGTGCTCCATCACCACGTCGTCCTGAATCACCGACACCGGCTGCGACGCGCCGAGGTAAAAATCGATATTGCCCAATCCGCGGATGTAGAACCGCGGAAAGATACGCCCGGTGGTCGATTCGACATAAAGGCTAGGCACCTTGCCCGACAACGACAGCAAAGTGTCAGCGCCAGCGGCCTGGAAATCGTGCAGCGCGGCACCGCGCAACACCGAAACCGCGACCGGGACTTTCATCGCATCTTCGCTGCGGCGCTGCGCGGTGACCACAATCGGTTCATTGGCGGCATCATCGGCGGCAGGAATTTCGGCGGCGGCAGCGGCCGTGACGTCAGCCGGGGCAGCGGCGTGCGCGGCGGCTGGCAGCAGCAAAATCGAGGTAAAGCCAGCAAGCAGCAGGGTGCGGGTGCGGATCATGATGAGTGGACCTTTGATGGGATGGACGCGCCGCGCGCGCCGGATGGCCGCGCATTACGGCTGCCGTTATGCCAGCGCGATGACAGTTATGTTGCACCGCACAATTCATCGTGACATGCGGCATTTGCGCCACACCCGCTGCCCGCTCCCCGCACGACAACGGCCGCAGGATCGCTCCTGCGGCCGCCACACGGATTGTTGCAAGCTGGTTTAGAAGTTGACCCGCCCGGTCACCCCGAAATAGCGATCCGCATCGCGCGGGATCTGATAGCGATAGCTGCCCGATACGCCGCCGTTGATGATCGCCGCCGGATAAGCGTGGTCGAACAGGTTGCGGACCTGGAAGGTCAGCTTCCATTTGTCAGCCGGATCGACCAGCCCAAGCTGCAGATTGACCAGCGAATAGCCCGGGATCGTGCCCAGTTGGCGCTGCACCGCGTCGGCGGCAAACAGCGACAGCTGCGAGCTTTGCACGTTCATCGTCGCGCCGAAGGTCAGATCGGCAAACCCGCCGGTAACCTGCCGGTGATCAAACGCGACCGAACCCTTCCACGTTGGCGCAAAGCCCAGCGGGGTGCCCGATGCGATAATCGCGGTGGTGGCTGCACCGGGCGCAACCTTGAACTTGTCGACTTGCGCATCGGTCAGCGCCAGCCCGGCATTGAGGGTGGTGTGCTTGCCAAGCCGGAACGACATATCGGCCTCGACCCCGGTGGTCGAAATTTCGCCGGCATTGGTGAACCGGGTGACCACCACAGTGGCCACCAGATCCGGGTTATTGGCCTGGAAGTTGTGATACTTGGCATAAAACCCAGCCAGGTTGAGCGTCAGCCGGCCATCGAGAAAAGTGTTTTTAAGCCCGACTTCAAACGCATCCGAGGTTTCCGCCTCGATCACATTGGTGCCGGTCGAGGTCAGATTGAAGAACACGTTGAAGGCCGGGCCTTTGTAACCGCGCGCATAGCTGGCGTAAGCCATGACCTCGGGGCTGAAATCGTGCTGGAGCACAATCTTGCCCGACGCGTTGTCATTGCTGGTGCGGGTCCGGAAGGGCACGCCATTGGCGCTGAGCGCGGCGCGGTTGACCGCGGTCCCGGGCGCAGTTCCGCCGGCTACCAACACATTGAACCGGTCAAACACGCCTTGATCAAACGCTGGCTGGATGCCGCCGAACGCGACAGGATCGCCGTTGATATCGGTGACCAGCCCGGTCGCGGTGCGGGCATGGAATACCGTCAGGTTATCATGCGTGTAGCGCAGCCCGAGCACCAGCCGGGTCGTATCGGCAATGCGCAAGGTGCCTTGGCCAAACAGCGCAAAGTTGTTGAAGGTCGACCCGAACTTAGCAGTACCGCTGACATTGCGGATCGCAGTGGCGTTGGGGCCCGAGCACGGAATCAGCACCCCGGTGGGCGCACCCACGGCAGCCGAACAAGCGATGTCAGCGCGGTTGAAGGTGCGCTGCGAATAGGCGTGCGAATAGTATGCCCCCAGCACATAGCTGACCGTCTGGTTCGCGGGCGAGGTCAGCCGCAGTTCCTGCGTAAAGGTGTTGCTGGTTTGCGGGCCGGTATCGTGAAGCTGGGTGAACCCGACATAGGCTTGCGGCAACCAGTCACCATCGCGGATCTCGGTGTTATCCCATTTGCGGTACGAGGTAATGCTGGTCAGCGTATGTTCGCCAAGCCCGACGTCGGCCTGCAGCGAAGCGCCATAGCCCTCCTCCTTGGTGGACGTGACGAGGTTCTGCGCGACTGCGCGGGTGTTCGCGCCCAGAGGGGCAGGCAGCACGCCAAAGGCCAGACTGGTGACGGGCAGGCCCGCGCCGTTAAGCGGCCCGGTGGCGATGATGTCGGCGCAGCAATCGTCGTCGTTGTTGTGATAATCGGCGGCGAAATACAGCTTCAGATCGCTGGTAGGATCGTACAGGAACTGCGCCCGCGCACCGTAATGCTTATAGCCGTTGACCCATTGATTGCTGGTGACGTTGCGGATGTTGCCGTCGTATTCGCCGTAAAACCCGGTGAACCGCGCGGCCAGATCCTGACCCATCGGCACGTTGACCGAGGCCTTGGCGCGGAATTCGTTGCGATCGAAATAGCTTGCTTCAACGCTGCCGCCCAGCACGTGTTTGGGCATGATCGAAGTGATGTTGATCACCCCGGCTGAGGCGTTTTTGCCGAACAGCGTGCCTTGCGGACCGCGCAGCACTTCCAGTTGCTGAATATCGACCAGATCGCTGAACGCTTCTCCCGAGCGCGCATAAACAACCCCGTCCACCACGGTCGACACCGAGGGCTCGCCCGCGATCGAGAAATTGGCGGTGCCAACCCCGCGCAGGAAGATCGTCTGGTTAAGCGTCGTACCCGATTTGAGGAAGTTGAGCGAGGGCACCATCTGCGAGGCGCTTTCGATGCTGGGGCGCGCGGCTTGTGCCAGGCTTTCGCCGCTCAGCACCGAAATTGCGACCGGGACGCTGTGCAGCGATTCCGAGCGCTTTTGCGCGGTCACCACAATTTCGCCCGGAGCAGCATCGTCGGCTTCGGCGGCAGGGTCGGCGACTGGCGCGGTTTGGGCATAAGCAGGCGCAGCAGCGAGTGCAACAGCCAGCGCGGCAAGCGGCAGAGCCGAGGTGGCCCGGAGCAAGGTGTTCATCGATTTTCCTCCCACAAGCCGGCCCGCTTTAACGCGGAGTCCGGCAAAAATTGGCTGCGGCGCACTTCCCGGCGCGCATCGTCAGAGCGCTTGATTTGCGTCCGCCCCGCCGATATGTCAAGCGGTGTCATATTAAGTGTCGGGCCTGTGATAAAAATCCAACAGGCCGACCGGGACGAGGAAAATCCGGCGGTGCAGCTGCATTTCACACAGGTTGATGAAGGCTTCGAACTGCATTTTGCCGGCCGCCTGGTGATGTCGCACCGCCGCACTACGCCGGTGCTGGCAATGGCGCGCGGGGCGAGCGATGTGACCATGCAGCGCGGCAATTTCCGGATCGTGGATGCGCCATCGGGCCAACTTGAGCCAGCCGACTGGCGGATCGACGATGACGGCGTGGTGCTGCTCGATCAGGGTGAGCCAGCGGCGCGACTGGACTGGAATGAGCATGCGTTGACGGTTACCTTGCTGCGCGCAGGCTATGACCGGATTTGGCTGAACTTTCATGCCGCGCCGGGCGAAGCGGTGTGGGGCGGCGGCGAGCAATTGAGCTATTTTGCACTTAACGGCCGTGCTTATCCGATGTGGACCAGCGAGCCCGGGGTAGGGCGCGACAAGTCGACCGAGCTGACCCGGCAAATGGACGCAGCGGGCATGGCCGGGGGCGATTACTGGAACACGAATTACCCGCAACCGACATTTCTGACCTCGCGCTGGCTCGCGGTGCATCTTGCTGCAGCGTATTATTCGGTGCTCGATTTTACCGACCCGGCGGCACACCGGGTCGAAGTCTGGGCTGGCGCAGCCAAGTTCGAGCTGTTTGCAGCTGACGATCCGATCGAATTGGTGGGCGCGCTGTCGGTGCGATTCGGGCGCCAGCCGCCGCTGCCCGACTGGGCGATCGGCGGGGCGATTGTCGGGCTGAAAGATGGGTTGCGCAGTTTCGACCGGCTCGAAGCGTTCATCGCCGCCGGGACCGCGGTGGCCGGGGTATGGTGCGAAGATTGGGCCGGGGTGCGCGAAACCAGCTTCGGGCGGCGGCTGTTCTGGGATTGGCGGCGCAGCGATCAGCGCTATCCCGGTTTGCCCGAACGGATCGCCGCGCTGGCGGCGCGCGGGATCCGCTTGCTGGCTTACGCCAACCCTTACCTCGCCAACGACGGGGTGTTGTTTGATGAGGCGCTCGCGGGCGGGCACTTTGCGCTGCGCCAGGACAGCGACGACGTTTACCTGGTCGACTTCGGCGAATTCGACGCCGGGGTGCTCGATTTCACTCGCGCCGCAACCCGCGACTGGTTTGCCGAGCGCGTGCTGGGGCGCGAGCTGCTCGACATCGGGGTGGCCGGGTGGATGGCCGATTTCGGCGAATACCTGCCCACCGATGTCCGGCTGGCCGACGGCTCGGACCCGATGGAAGCGCACAACCGCTGGCCGGTGCTGTGGGCGCAGGTCAACGCGCAGGCGCTTGCCAACCGCGGGTTGACCGGCGAGGCGGTGTTCTTCATGCGCGCCGGGTTCTCGGGCGTTCAGGCGCATTGCCCGCTGTTGTGGGCGGGTGATCAGTCGGTCGATTTCACCCGCCACGACGGGATCGGCACGGTGATCACCGCCGCGCTGTCGGCCGGGCTGCTCGGCAATGCCTACAGCCATTCGGACTGCGGCGGTTATACCTCGCTGCTGGGCAACGTACGGAGCGCTGAATTGCTTGAACGGTGGTGCGAGCTGGCCGCGTTCGCGCCGGTGCTGCGCAGCCACGAAGGCAACCGCCCCGATGACAATCTGCAGTACGACAGCACCCCCCAATTGCTGGCCTGCTTTGCCCGGTGGAGCCGGGTCCACGCCGCGCTGGCTCCTTACGTGCGGCACTTATGCAACGAAGCTGCAGCGACCGGCTTGCCCGCCCAGCGCCCGCTGTTCCTGCACTATGCCGACGAGCCGGCGCTGTGGACGGTGCACGACCAGTTCCTTTATGGTAGCGATGTGCTTGTGGCCCCGGTGATCGAACAAGGCGCAGTTTCGCGCTCCGTGATAATTCCCGGCGCGCAGCCGTGGCAGCACTTGTGGTCGGGCCGGATGTACGATCCGGGCATGCACACCGTGTCAGCCCCGCTTGGCCAACCGCCGGTATTCGTGCGCCCTGGCAGCCGGTTTGCCGCGCTGTTTTCAGCCTTGCCCAAGGTGCTGGCCGGATGACCGAACGCGCCAATATCCGCGACGTCGCCGCGCGCGCCGGGGTGGCGGTCAAAACCGTCAGCCGGGTGCTTAACGGGCATCCCTACGTCAGCACCGAGACCCGCGCGCGCGTTGATGCCGCAGTGCGTGAACTGGATTTTACCCCCAGCATCGCAGCGCGGATCTTGTCGGGCGCGAAAAGCAATCAGATCGCGCTGATCTATGACAATCACAGCCCCTATTACATGTTCCAGATCCAGACCGGGTGCTGGGAGGTGTGCAAGCAAAACGGCATCCGGCTCATCGTGCAGCCGGTCGATGTGGCCGATCCCAACCTGGGCGAACAAGTACGCGGGCTGGTCTCCGAAACCCACGTCGACGGGATCATCCTGTCTTCTCCGGTGACCGATTGCGATCCGGTGCTGCGTGCGCTTGAGGCGATGGATGTGCCGTTCGTGCGGATTTCGCCGGGCACCAACCATGCGCTGACCAGCTCGGTATTCATGGATGATGCCCAAGCCGCCGATGACATGACCGCGCATATCATTAATCTGGGGCACCGGCGGATCGGGTTCATCAAGGGCCATCCCAATCACATGGCCTCGCTCGATCGCTGGCAAGGCTATTGCCGCGCGCTTGAGCGTGCCGGGATCGGCTATGATGCGGCGCTGGTGCGCGATGGCGCGTTTGATTTTGAAAGCGGCGTGGCGGCGGGTAATCAGCTGCTCGATCTGGCCGATCGCCCGAGCGCGATCTTCGCCTCGAACGACGATATGGCCGCAGGCGTGCTCGCTGCGGCGCATGCCCGCTGCATCGATTTGCCGGGCGCGCTGTCGGTTGCCGGGTTTGACGATACCACGCTGGCCCGCACGGTCTGGCCGCCGTTGACCACGATCCACCAGCCGATGGCCGAACTGGCGCGCACCGCCGCCGAAATTCTCATCGCCGGGGGTGATATCAATCACCGCCGGCTGCCTCACACCCTCGTCATGCGCGCTTCGGTCGTGCCGCCAATCAGGATAATGCCATGAGCCAATTGCCCCCGCCGCCCCCCACTCGGATGCTCGGAACCAGCGGGATTGCGATCTCGCCAATCGCGTGGGGAATGTGGCGGCTGGCCGAGGGAGAACGCTCGGTCGCGGACGCCGCCAAGTTGGTTCACGCTGCGCTCGAGGCCGGAATCACCCTGCTCGATACGGCGGACATCTATGGCTTTGACGGCACCGGCGGGTTCGGCCGCGCCGAAGCGCTGCTGGGCGAAGTGCTGGCCGCAGAGCCGGGCTTGCGCGCGCAGATGGTGCTCGCGACCAAAGGCGGGATCATGCCGCCGCTGCCGTATGATCAAAGCAGCGCTTATCTGAATTCGGCGATCGACGCTTCGCTTCTGCGGCTGCGCACCGACACCGTCGATCTGTGGCAAGTGCACCGCCCCGACATTCTCGCGCATCCGCAAGAGGTCGCGCGGACGCTCGATGCCGCGGTCGCGGCGGGCAAGATTCGCGCTCTGGGGGTGTCGAACTTTACCCAGCCGCAAGTCGCCGCGCTCAATCATTTCCTCGATCACAAACTGGTCGCCACGCAGCCTGAAATTTCCCCGCTGCGGATCACCTGTTTCGAAAATGGCGAGCTCGATCAGGCGATGCAGCTGGGGCTCACCCCGTTGGCGTGGTCGCCGCTGGGCGGCGGGCAGCTGCTGGAACCCAAGGGCGCGCATGATATCGCCGTATGCGCGGCGCTCGACGTTTTCGCCGAAGCTCAGGGCGTTTCGCGCAGCGTCGCGGCGTACAGCTGGCTGATGGCGCATCCGGCCGGGATTGTTCCGATCGTCGGTTCGCAAAACCCGGCGCGGATCGCCGAAGCCGCGACCGCGGTGGACCTGCGCTGGACCCGCACCGATTGGTACGCGGTGTTGGTCGCCGCGCGCGGGGAGCGCTTGCCATGATCGCAGCCCAGCAATGCGAAGTCGCCTGGTTTTCAGCGCTGTGTGACGATGACTACGAATTTCTCGGCCAGCCCGATCCGCAGCTGCAATCGAGCTGGGAGCATTGCCGCAATATTGCGCTGACGGCCGAAAAAGGAGGGTTTGATAATATCTTGCTGCCCTCGGGCTATGCGCTGGGGCTTGATACCACGATGTTCGCCGCCGCCATCGCGCCGTTTTTGCAGCGGATGAAATTGCTGTGGGCCACCCGCATCGGTGAGGATTGGCCGCCACAACTCGCGCGGCGGATCGCGACGCTTGACCGTATTCTGGGGGCCAATGCTCAAGGAACTGGCGGCCGGCTCAACGTCAACATCATCTCGTCGGACATGCCCGGCGAAAAGACCGCCAGCGCTGCGCGCTATGCCCGCACCACCGAGGCGATCAAGATCGTCAAGACGCTGCTGTCGGGCCAGCACCTGGATCATCATGGCGAGTTCTGGCAGTTGCAGCTCGATCCGCCGCGCATTACCACGCTGTCGGGCCAGCCCCCGGCGCTATATTTTGGCGGGCTCAGCGATGAGGCGCGCGAATGCGCCGCCGAGGGCTGCGACGTTTATCTGATGTGGCCCGATACGATGGCCAAGGTCCGCGAGACGATTGCCGACATGACTGCACGCGCCGCCCGCTATGGCCGCACGCTGAAATTCGGCTACCGCGTCCACGTGATCGTCCGCGACACCGAAGCCGAGGCGCGCGCTTATGCCGACCGGCTGGTTTCCAAACTCGACGATGACATTGGCCGCGCTATTCGCGAGAAATCACTGGATGCGCAGAATTACGGAGTGCAGCGCCAGGCCGAATTGCGCGGCGCGGCGGGCGGCGATGGGTTCGTCGAGGACAACCTGTGGACGGGCATCGGGCGGGCGCGATCAGGTTGCGGCTCGGCGATCGTCGGCGATCCCGACCAGGTGCTGACGAAACTGCGCGCCTATCAGGCTGAAGGGATCGAGGCGTTCATTCTGTCGGGCTATCCGCACGCGGCCGAGGCCGATCTGTTTGCGCGGCATGTTTTGCCGCAGCTTCAGCACGCACCGCTGGTGTTCGATGCAATCGGGGGCACGAAGTGACCATTCGCATCGTCGCCATTGGCGGCACCGTCAATCCCGCCAGCTCGACCGAGCAGGCGTTGCGGCTGGCGGCCTCCAGCGCAAGCGCAGGCGGGGCCGAGCTGACCGTGTTCGGCGGGGCTTATCTGGCGCAGCTTCCCCATTACGGCGGGGCCGATCACACCAAGGCCGATGGGGCCGAACTGGTCGAGGCGGTGCGCCGTGCCGACGGGGTGCTGATCGCGGCGCCGGGCTATCACGGGACCATCTCGGGGCTGGTCAAGAACGCGCTTGATTACCTTGAGGAACTGGCGCGCGATGAGCGGCCCTATCTCGATGGCCGCGCGGTCGGGCTGATTGCCACCGCGTTCGGCGATCAGGCGACGATGAGCACATTGCTGACCTTGCGCTCGATCGTCCACGCGCTGCGCGGCTGGCCGACTCCGATGGGGGCGACGATCCGCACCTATCAGGGACTGTTTTCGCCCGATGGAGAATGCCTTGATGATCGCGCGGCGCTGCAGCTGGCCTTGGTTGGCGATCAGGTCCGGCGCGGCGCTGCGGCCTTTGCGGCAGCGCAGCCATGAGCGCGGTGCTCGAACCGGTGTTGGCGGCGCTGGGCGCGGGCAGGATCGTGGTGCTGACCGGTGATCGGCTACGCGGCGGCGATATCGATTTTGCGGTTGCGGCGCTCCATGTCGATGCCGCCGCGATCAATTTTCTGGCGACGCATGGACGCGGGTTGATCTGCCTGGCGTTGACCCCGGCGCACGCGCTGCGGCTGGGGATCGGGTTAATCAATCCGGGCGCGGCGCGTCAATCGGGGCGGCCATACGGGCGTTCGATCGAGGCACGCGAGGGAGTCTCGACCGGCATTTCGGCGGCAGACCGGGCAAAGACGGTCGCGGTGGCAATGGACCCGGGCGCGAGTGCCGACGATCTGGTGTCGCCCGGCCACGTGTTTCCGCTGATCGCGGCGGCGGGTGGGTTTGCGGAACGTCCGGCGGCGCTCGAAGCCGCGATCGAGCTGACGCGGCGCGCCGGGGCAGGTGAAGCCGCGGTAATTTGCTCGATCATGCGCGATGATGGCGAAATGGCGCGGATCGACGACATCGCGGAATTGATCGCGCACTACGGACTTGAGGTCGCCGATATTTCCGCGCTCGGTTGAAGGTTTGCAGCTGCCGGCGGGTTGATGCAGCGGCGCATCGAACGGCACATAAAAAACGGGCGCCCGGTTAACCGGACGCCCGTTTTTTTGTAACTAGCTGCTCGCTTAGAAGCGGAAGCCAGCGCGCAGACCATAGCCCGTGGTATCGCCGACGTCGGCCCAAGCGCTGATCATTGGACCGCCCTTGCTGCCGCCGCCCAGACCAGCTTCGATCCGTGCATAAGTTCCCTTCGCGCCGCCATCCAGCGTCGTGAAGTTTGACCCGGAATTCAGGGTGTAGCTGTTGTTGCCGCGGAATTCATGGAAGCCGCGGACTTCGATGAACGGCGCGACTGCACCAGCGAAGGTGGCCCGAGCATGGAGCCGCCCACGAACGCTCTTCAAGCTGTTTTCAGCAAACGTGATGTTGCCGAAATTGAAGGTGTCCATGCTGGTGTCGACGTAAGCAACGCCTGCGCCCAGATCGAAGTTGATCGTGTCGGCCCCGCCGGTGCGGAAGCCGATTTCACCTTCAACACCCGTGCTACGCACCTTCGGGTTGGCAAAGCCGTTAGCGATCGCGCCGTTGGTGAAGCGGGCGCGATTTTCATCACGCTTGACCAACGCACCGATATAAAGGCCGGTGGTCATCCCGAACTGAGCGTAAGCTCCGTAGTTATGGCCTTCGGTGCGGATCAACGCGCCGGTGTTGCTGGTGCCTTCAGCGCGTTCGTAACCACCGGTGACACCGATGACGAAGTTGGTCGTGCCGAAGTCGATCCCGCCTTGTGCGCCGCGATAGTTGGTGCGGATGCGATCAGCGACGGCCAGGGTCGCGCCGAATGCCGTGGCTGTGCGCGAGTTCTCACCCGAGGTCTGCCGTTCACCGTAGAGCTGCGCCCAGATGCCCAGCGGGTGGCTGCGATCTTGACCGTAGCTGATCCGGCGGGCGGTTGCATACGAGTTGTAAGCGTCAGCCGAGGTGTACCACAGCTCGCGTGCCTGACGGCCCACGAACACCACGTCGTAGGTTTGTGCACCTGGGGTTGAGGTCAGGAACAGATCGCCACCACGCACTTGCAGGCCATAGTTGATCAGCCCGAAAGTTGTCGGCCCGGACAGGACAAACTGACCAGCGACCAGGCTGTTGAGCGTCGAGTCGACGATCAGCGGCCCAGTGACGTCGATCGTCGGGTTGATGAAGTTCGGCAGGATGGTGGTGACGCCGGTGGCGCCGCCAATTACCAGACGATCCGCGATATTGACTGCGCCGACACCGACGACGTCGATCCCAAGCCGGGCATTGCCGGTTGCGACGAAGTTGGCCCCCGCGAAGCTGGCAACATCATTGGCCGCCCCATCACGCATATCGAGCAACGCGCCAATGTTGTTGAAGGTTTCAAGGTTGCTCACCACCGATGTGCCGGTGAACGCGGTGACGACGTTCGAGTTGTTGAACACGTCGGTGCCGGTTCCGAAGTCGAGCGCAGCCGGCAAGGCAAACGTATTGAAGTTATTGAACGTGTCATTACCCGTGGTGAAGGCCAGCGGACCATTGATCGTTCCGGTTGCGCCCAGCGTCAGCGTGAACGGCCCGCCATTGAGCACGGTGTAAGGCGTGGTGCCCGGGACCGTGTTGCTTAGCGTACCATTGACGATCAGCGTGTTACCGGCGGTGCCCTGGAGGCTCACGCCTTGGACGCCGGTAACCGTGTTGCCGGTGTTGATCGTGACCAGGGTTGAACCCCCGGTGGTGGCGGTGATGCCAGTGCCGGTGGTCGAGGTGACCCCGCCAGTGGTATTGACCACCACGTTTGCACCGCCGGTCGAGCTGGCGACCACGGCGTTGCTGTTAGCCGAAACTACGCCGGTGTTGACCGTGACCAGACCCGTCGCGGCCGGCGCGCTCGAACTGACCACAATCCCGCGCGAACCGACGCCGGTTGCCGTCGTCGTGCCGCCGGTAACGGTCGTGGTTCCTGCGGTGTTGCTGACGACGATGCCATCGCTGAGGGCCCCGGTCGTGCTGATCGTGCCGCAGTTGACGTTGGTCGTGCCGCTCGCCGAAACCGTCACGGCCGGGCTGTTGGTTCCGATGGTGGAGACAATACCGCAAGTTACCGAGGCAGTGGTGGCGCCCGAAATGATGATGCCATTCGAGTTTGCGCCCGAGGTGTTGATCGTCCCGGTATTGACAAACGTCACCGGACCGCCGGCATTGATCGATACGGCAGTCGCCATACCGGTCGTCGTCGCGCCAGCAACCGTAGCATTGATCGCTCCGGCACCGCCAAGGATGCGCAGGGCGTTATTGCCATTGGCCGTCTGCTTGGCGCCATTGAAGGTCACTGCACCGGTCGAATTGATCACCGTGCCCGATGCACCCGCTTCGGTCGCGGTGACCGTTCCAGTGGTCAGCGTTACGGCATTCGATCCGGCGCTGACGAACACACCGTTACCGGTGGTTGCAACGGTGCCGATGGTGAGGTTGATCGGCGCGGTTGTGGACGAGATCAGCGCGCCTTGAGCGCCGACCCCGGTAGCAGTGACGTTACCCAGATTGCCGGTCACGCCAGCGCCGCTGACCAAGGCGGTGATCACCCCGGCACCATTGCTGCGCAGGGTTGAGCCCGCACCGCGCAAGTTGATGTTGCTATTCGACAAGACGTCGAGTGCGGCAGCACTGTTCCCCGTATTGGCGATGCCCGAAGTGGTGATGTTGCCATAACCGATATCCAGCGCGCCAGTGCCGGCCCGGCTGAACAGCCCGGTTGCACCAGCCCCGGTGGTGTTGATCACCCCGGCGTTAGTCGTCACGGTGCCGATGCCATTGGTGTTGGCCGTTACGCCGTAAGCGCCAACCCCCGAAGTGGTGGCCGAAGTGATGTTGACCAGAACAGTGCCGGTGGTTGCCACTGCAAACACGCCGTTGCTGTTGTCGCCAGTGGTGGTCAGCACGCCGCAGTTGATTACGATCGAGCCGACCCCGGCGGTCTGCGCAACAATCGCCGTCGAATTGTTGCCTACGGTCGAAACCGATGGGCACCCGCCGATGTCAACCGACCCGGTAGGACTGAACGCGCTGGCAATGATGCCCGCGCCATTGACGGTGTTGACCGTGCCGGTGCGGACCGTGGAATTGCCGGAGAACGCTTGCGCGGCGACGCCGTACCCGCCCGGGGTGGTGCTGCCGTTGGTCGAAGTCGTGACATTGCCGGTGGTGACAGACACCGTCCCGCCGTTGGCCAGCAGTCCGCGATCCCCGGTAACCAGGTTGCCGGTGGTGATTGTGTTGGTGCCGGCCGAACCGGTCAAGATGCGCAAGCCGCGACCGGTGGCCGAGACGTTGCCCACAGCGACCGAGACGTTACCGGTCTGGTTGGCTGCATCGAACGCCGTGCTGGTTGCGCCGGTGGTGGTGATGGTGCCGGTGCTGAGCGTCAGGTCGGTGCCGCCGGTGACCTGCACGCCAAACGAATTGGTGCCGCTGGTGGCGATGTTACCGACCCGCACCAAAGCGGATTGGCCCGTGGTGTTGATCGTCAGCGCGTTCGCCGAAGCGCCGCCGATGGTCGTGATATTAACCGGCAGTGTGGCGTTCTGCTGGAATGTGAGCGCGCCGCCGGTCGAAGTGAGGCTGACTGCTGGCACGGCGGTGGTCGTGAACGGACCGATCGCGGCATAATTGGTGGTCGAGGGCCCGGTGGTGTCAACAGTCACCAGGCCAGGGCCGGCGGTGGTCGTTGTGGTTGGGCTGGTGGTTGCGGTCAGGACCGTGGCGGTCCCGTCAACGCAAGTGATCGTCGTGGCGACCTGCGAACAGGTGGTGGCCTGCGCTTGTGCTGCACCGGGAAGAAGGAAAATTGCTGCTGCAGTCGACACACTGCTCAGGAGCGCAAGACGCCCCGCCGAATTCTTCATGCTAGCTCTCCTGTTGCGGTCTCAATCGCACGAACGACGATCTTCGACCAAATAGTGCGCGTCTGTTACGACGCCAATGTGCAGTCAGTCAAACGGATATCTAACTGTTTTGGGTAATAATTATTACAAAAGCCTGCAAAACCGTGACGAACGAATGAAACCGAGCTTTGGTTCCAGTGGCTCACCACCAAAGTGGATTATTCTCTTGCGCCGCCTGGTTGCCCCAACAGCGACAAGAGAAATCTAGTATCTGCGCAAGAAAAGTCAAATCTTGAGATTAGCGCAGGTGCAGTCGCCAGCCGACTTACAGTTGAACTCGCACCACCGTGGTACAGGTTTGTGCATAATGGCCAAACGACTCGTTTGACCAAGATCACTCAAGCTTGGTGTTCGGCAAGGTGACACGCACCGACCTGTCCGCCGCGCCAGAGGCTGTGCGGCGGGAACGCAAGATCGGCGAAGTTCATCGGGGGGAGCGTGAGCAGCTTGTAATAACCGCAATCGGCCAGCGCGATATGTCGAGCGCAAGGTCCACATCGCCGCGGTGCCGCTTCTGTTACGGCAGCGTGCGCTTCGCCAACCGGCAAGGCCCAGTTCCACCCCACGCTGGACCCGGCGCGCTCCAATGCCTCGGCAAATCACACCTATATCGAAAGGCGATGTTTTTGGGGCGCCAGCTAGACGAATCCGACATTGGTCCCGAGCGGGCTGCCCGCGTAGTTGGCGATATTGGGCAATACGGTGGGCAGATCCGCCGCGGCGATCCCGAACCAGCTGGCCAGCGTCGCGGCATATTGATCGACCGCCATCGTCGGGACCAGCCGTCCTTGGCCAATGTCATCGGGGCCGCCGTTGGCCAGCACCGGGTTGATCCCGTAATACTGCTTGCCCTTCACCGCACCGCCCAGCACGAAATGCATGCTGCCCCAGCCATGATCGCTGCCATCGTTATTCGTGGTCAGCGCGCGACCGAAGTCCGAGCCGGTAAACGTGGTGACTTGCGATGCGACCCCCAGTTCGGCGGTCGTATCGTAAAATCCGCGCAGCGCATCGGCCAGATTGGTCAGCAGGGTCGGGTGCAGCGTGCCCAGTCCGTCGTGCGTATCGTAGCGACCGGCCGAAACGAAGAACACCTGCCGTTTTGCGCCGAGCTGGCTACTGACCGATATCAGCTTGGCAACCATCTGCAATTGCGCGCCCAGGCTGCTTTGCGGATCGGCTGCGGGCGGGAACACGGTCGAGGTGACTTGCGCTTGGCCCAGTGCGGCCGAAACCTGCGCGTAAAGATCGAGCGCGCGTTTGCCGATCTGGCCGTGCAGGGTTTGAAAATCATGCGGGCCGCCGCCACCGATCAGCGATTGCAGCAGGGTTCCCGCAGCGGCTGAGCCTTGCAGGCTGTTGCGCGCGTTCAGCGCAATCGGGCCCGACGGCGTCACCGAATACTGGATCGCTGCTTTGCCGGTCAGGAATACCGCGTTGCCGCTGGGGTTGATGCAGGTCAGACTGGCAGTGCCGTTGCCCGATTGCAGCAGATCGCCGATCCGCCCGCCCCAGCCCGAGGCGGCACCTTCGGGCGACGAGGCTTGCCAATAGCTTTGCTGATCGTTGTGCGACAGCAGCTTTGGCGGCAACCGCACGCTGTTCGTTTGATACTGGGCCTTGGTGGTTGGCTGGACCAGTGTCCCCACGTTAAGCATCACCGCCATCTTGCCGGCGTTGAAAATCGGCAGCAGCTTGCCCAGTTCGGGCGCGAGCGCATATTGCGCGCCGCCCGGCAGCGCAGTGGTGGGTTGCAGCACGGTGCCCGCCAGCGATGCCTGCGAATAGGCCAGTGCGCTGCGCTGCGCGGCATAGCTGGCATATTGCGCGGCGTCGTATGGCACCAGCGTGTTGGCGTAATCGTTGCCGCCATACAGGAAGACACAAACCAGCGCTTTATAGTCCGACGCGGTGGCGGCCGCAGCTTCGCCGATTGCTGCCAGGTTCATCACGAACGGCGCGGCCGATCCAGCTACGGACAAAGCCGAAGCCCGTTTGATAAAGGCGCGGCGCGAGATATCCATCGTCATTATCCTAACGCAACACGAGGTATTCGGGCGAGGCCATCACCAGCACGATCGCGGCGTAAATCCGGTTAAGCGTGCCGGCGGTGGTGGCAGTGGCGATCGTATCGAGCGCGGCCTTCATCTGGGCGATTGTCGCTGTGCCGATCTGCCCCGCTGCCAACACCAGATTGAGCTCGTCGAGCAAAGCCTGACTGTCCGCCGCAATCGTGGTCAGCGCCGCATAGTCGGGCTTGGCATCGCCTGCCCCATTGGCGATCACCGTCTGCATATAATTGACGTAAGCGATCACGGTTGGCTCGTTTGTGATCTGGAATTCGGGCGCGACCCTGCCGCTGGTCGCAGTGGTGCTGCCCGGCGGCGAATAACCGGGGCGGAACCAGTTGAACACGCTGGGCGCGCGGCCCGGGCTTTCACCCAGCCGGGTGGCGCTCGAGGACGTGTTGCCGAACGCCCACGCCTGACTGGCCGAGCTGACGTTGAACGCCTTGGCCCATTGCACCAGCCGCACCACCGGTTCGCGCAATTTGCCGAAGGTGCTGCTGCTGACCTGCGTATCGTCGCGCGCTTCGCTATCAAGCAGCACCGCGCGGATCACGGCTTTCATATCGCCGCGCACCCCGCTGCCATTGTTGGCGAACACGGCCGCGACCCGTCCGACATACGCGGGGCTGGGGTTGCTGGTGACCAGATGCTGGATCAGCTGCTTGCTGACGAACGGCGGCACATTCTGGTGATTGAACAGCCCGTCGAGTGCGATCCGGCGCGCGGTCGCGCCATCGGTCCCGGACGGAATGGAGATCCCGATGAAGCTGGCCCCGCCGGTTTCGCTGCGCGCTGCCGTGATCGTCATCGGCACGCGCAGCCGCGCCGGGGTGGTGTTGTCCGCGCTGGCGTAATTATAGCCGGTCCATACCCGCGCCGCCTGCGATACGTCGGCCTGCGTGTAAGTCGGC
Organism: Novosphingobium sp.; assembly: GCA_031361075.1. GTDB lineage: Bacteria > Pseudomonadota > Alphaproteobacteria > Sphingomonadales > Sphingomonadaceae > Novosphingobium. The sequence continues at coordinate 17,111 of JANMCG010000062.1, forward strand.
ACCGGATTGCCGCCCGACAGCACTTGCGTTCCGTCCATATTGAGCATGGTCAACCCGATCGTGAACAGCTGCATCAGCTCGCGCGCGTAATTCTCGTCGGGAATTGCGCCGGTGGCGGCACTGGCTTTGGCGTTGCCCAAAAAGGTCAGGTACAGTCCCATCGCGGCGTTGGTCGAAACGCCCTCCATCAGATCGCGGTAATTGCCAAAGGCATTGTCCCACAACACGTCGAGATAGGCCGCCAGCGCAAACGCGCGCCAGCTGCCGCCAAAGCCGTCGACGCTGACCACCCATTGATCGAGCAGCGCCAGCCCGATTCGCTGGCGCAGCACATCGCCGTTGCCCATCAATTGCGCCCAGACCATCGGATCAAAGCCGTTGGTGGAATTGATATTGGCTGCCGCATCAAAGCCGTTGGCGACCAGATAATCCCAGAACTTCTGCGGCCGCGCGACCGCGAACTGCGCGGTCAGCCAGGCATCGAACCCGCTGCTGGACAAGTTGAGCAGGTCGGCCTTCGAATGCCCGATCGCCGCTTGCGACAAAAACCGCGAAGCCTGCACGGCGGTGGCTTTCTGCGTCGGGACCGGTGGCGGCGGGGGGGCCGGGCTGGGTACGGGAGCCGGGCTGGTGCCATCGCCGCAAGCGGCCAGCGCGAGCGATGCCGCGGTTACCAGGGCCGCGTCGCTGCGCTTGCCCGGTCTGGCGCGTGCGGCTGGCGCGGCTTCGCGGGGTTCATCGCGCGTTATTCCAGCCGCTGTCTGGCAAGCCTCAAGTTCGGCCATCACGCGTTTCCCCTGTGCTGAGCCGGGGCGACACGCGTTATCCGCGCTTTTGCTGCCATGTGCCCGACTGGCCCGATGGGCTGACAATGTCGGTCAATCCGGCGGTATGCAACCGATAAACTGTAACGCGGCATGCGGCGCTGCCAGCGCGCGCGCCGCCGCGATCAAGCCGAGCGGCCGGCCGCCGCCAGCACAAACCCGATGCGCGGAAAGTGCACCGCAAGCTCGCCCAGTTGCGGATCGCTGCGCAGCACGGACAGCTGCACCTCGCTCGCACCGATCAGCGTGCCAGCCACCGGATCGCAGCCATAATCGTCAGCCGACACGGTGACCTGCTGGCCGATCAGCGGGTCCGTGCGCGCCACATCGGCAATCGGCGCGGGCTGCGCCTCGCGCGCAATCCGCAAGGCGTCGTCGCGGCTGACAGTGGTGCGCTGCCCATGCCCGATGGCGCGGACCCGCGCGAGCCAGTCCGAAATATGCGGCAAGTCATCGAACGCGCTCGCCGCCGGGGGATAAGCGGATCGGACGAACCATAGGTTGTAATAGGCATTGGCGTCGACCAGCCCGGGGTATTCCCCGCCCAGAAAGGTGCGGCCATCGCGCAACTGTTCGGACAGCAAGGCGACGTGTGCGCGCAATTGCCGGGTCATGTGCGGGACGGCGGCGCGCATCGCGGGGATATCGAATGACCGCCCGCTCAGCGCGGCGCGATCAGCAATGAACGCAGCGGGAACCTGATCACCCAGCCCGCCGAAGATGATCGCCACTGCGGCCATGAACATGGCGCGGTCGGTCCACAGCGCGCTGGCTGCGCCCAGCCCGGCAGCGCCGCCGGGGAACAGCGTCGGCGCGGGACAGCGCCGTTCAAGCTCGCGCACGATCAACTGGCTGTCGCAATAAATGTCCGCGCCGATCTGCAGCACCGGAATTCGCCGATAACCCCCGGTCAAAGCGGTCAATTCGGGCTTGGGCATGATCACCGGCTGATCGACCGCGCCCCAATCGAGCGCCTTGATCCCAAGGCAGACCCTGACCTTTTCGGAAAACGGCGAGCTGTCATATTGATGGAACAGGATTTGCGTCATCGTGGATTGGTTGCACAATTTGCCGGCGGGAGCGAGGGCGGCGTGCGATTTACCGCATTTTCGGTGCTATTGCGCGAAATAGGCCGCCGAACTTGATTGCCGAGTGTTAATTGACCGGAAATGCCGCGGTTTGCCGCCTTGACCGCCTGGTTCGCCCGGGCAGCGCCCCCGGCGCGCTACGCCGAGGCACGCCTTGACGGAGGGTTCGGCTGGTCGGCGGTCCGCGATTCACGATTTTATCTGGGCCGCGCCGGACTGTGGCTGGCAATCGTGGCCGGGCATCTGTTGATCTTGTGGTTGGTGTTAGTCTTGACCGGCTATACTGGCGGGCCGCCCCCGCGCGCCAAGTCTTTGACGATGATAGATATTTCCGATACCGACAAGCCCGACGCCCCGGCCAGGCCGGCCGAGCGGGTGCAAGTCTCCAAGGCGCCGCCGCGCATCGCCCTGCGCACCGCACTGACATTTGAAATGCCACCGGCGGCGGCTGGATCGGGGACGGGGCACGGCTGCGGAATGGCCGCAGCGCTGGTCAAGGGGATCAGCGAAAACCCTGCGGCAATGGCGGCGGTTGCTGCTTTACCCGTCAGCGTGCGCAGCGATGCCGATGCGGTGATGCTGTGGAACGGCAGCTGGCTCGATACCGGCTCGGCCGACGTGTTGTCCGCGGTCCCGGTCTTGCCCGATCTGACCGGGCTCGATCCGGTGACCACCTTGAAAACCGTAATTCTGGCGACGCTCGATACAGTCCCGCCCGAATGCCGCGGGGTCGAATCGATCGGGCCGCAATTCCTGCCAATTGCCGAACCCGGCCGCACCACGATGCTGGTGATCGGATCGGGCCGGTGGCAATGGTCGAGCCTGAGCGAGCCGCCGGTCGATCCTTCAGCCAGCCCCGCTGCCGATCAGCCGGGCATGCCACTGGGGCTCGCGGCGGCGCTGACCGGAAACTGAATTGCGGTCACCAGCCGCGCTCCGTCGCTGCGGCCAAGCTGGATGATCACGTCGATCACAGAGCGGATATAGCCGATCATCTCGCTGCGGCGCAGATCGCTGCCGGCCTGGCCCGCGATCAACGCCAATTGCTCGACCGCGCCATCGGGCGAATTGGCGTGGACCGTGGTGATCGAACCAGGGTGTCCGGTGTTTACCGCGCGCAGGAAGCTGAGCGCCTCAACCCCGCGAATTTCGCCCATGATGATCCGGTCGGGACGCAGCCGCAGCGCCGCTTCGAGCAGATCGGCGGCGCTGACCTCGGCTTCGCCCAGCCGCCCACGTACCGCTACCAGCCCCACCGCGTTGGGGTGCGTCAGCTGGATTTCCGGGGTGTCCTCGATCAGCACCAGCCGCTCGGTCAGCGGCGCTTCCTTAAGCAGCGCATTAAGCAGCGTGGTCTTGCCGGTGGCGGTGCCGCCCGAGATCAGGATCGATTTGCGCGCGACTACCGCGCCCTTGAGGAATCCGGCCACATCGCCCGCCGCCAATTGCGCCGCCAGCGCCTGATCGGTCGCGCGCTGGCTTAGCGCGGCGTCGCCCAGCCGGGCAAAGGCACCCGCCGCCAGGTAATCGTTCAAAGTCAGATCGGGCAGAACGTGCTTGCGGATGGCCACCACCACATGCCCGCGTGTGGCTGGCGGGGCGCAGACCTGCACCCGCGCGCCGCCAGGCAATGTCGCGGCGAGCAGCGGATGTTCGCGGCTGATCCCCTGGTCCGACGAAGCGGCGATTTGCCGCGACAGACGCCACAACGCGGCATCGTCAAGCTGCGGGTTTTCATGCCGTTCGATCCCGGCACTGGTTTCAAGCCAGATTTCGCCGGGGCGGTTGATATAGAGGTCGGTGACATCGCCGCGCTGCAGCGCTTCTTCGAGCGGCGCGAGGAACGCGCCCAAAAACACCTGCGGCTGCGCTGTCATCGGCGCGTCGGCCCCACCGCGGTGAAATCCAGATCGCGCGCGACGAAGATCAGCACCTGCGCGCCTTGGTCGGTCTTGATGGTGGGCGGAATGTCATTGCCGCGCAGCGCTTGCCCGGCCAGATTGGTCGCCTCGCTGCTGGTCGAGACGATCACTGACGATCCGCGCGACAACGTGGCGGTCAACGCGGAAATGCCGCCGGTCAACACCGACAACAGGATCGCGCCGCCGAACTTCTGCAGAAAATGCCGGTTGACCTTGCCGCTCAACCCGCCGCGCCCCAGTTCATCGACCGCGGGCGAGCCGAGCGCGACCGAGACTCCGTCGGGGCGGATTAACCGGCTCCAGATGATGAAAATCCGGCTGGCGCCTTGCGCCACCCCAGAATTGTATTCGCCGATCACCCGGCTCCCGGCAGGGATCAGCACCACCGAGCCGTCGAACGACAACACGTCCTTGGTCACGACTGCGCGGGCATAGCCAGGCAAGTCCGAGTTGAGCGCGGTTTCCATCACCGCGCCGATAATCGCGCCTTGCGGGATCAGCCGGTCAAGGTTGCCCATCTGCGTGGCCTGAACCATTTCGGCCTGCTTGCCGCCGACCCGGTCGGCAAAACGCTCGTTGGCGCTGCCTTGCGGCGCTCCGGCTTGCGGGATCGCCGCGCCGACGATGGCAGCAGGCGGCGGTCCGGCGGCGTTGATCGCATCGCCTGCCGGGTCATAGCCCGAGGACGAGCGCGGCGGTAAGCCCGGCCCGGCATCCTGTCCCATCCGCGCCGAGCGATCGGCCCCAGCGGCCCCCGCACGGCCGTTGTAAAAATCGAACAGCAGCGCCGGTCCGCCAAACTGATCGGGCACCGGGGCGGGCGGGGCGGCGTTGAACGCCGGGGTTAACCGCACTGGCGATGTAAAGCTGGGCGGCGGAGCCACAGTCGCGGGCAGCGCCTGGACTACAAACGGAGCGGCTACCGTGGGTGCGGACTGCGCAATTTGGGGGATCGGCGCGGCGATCGTGGTCATCCGCAATGGCGGCAAGGCCAGCGCCTTGGCTTCGTAATCGGCCCGGCTGTCGATCATCTTGGCGAACACCGCGGTGCCCAGCACCAGCAAACCGAGCGCCAACGGCAGCTTAGCGGTGCGCGCAGCGATCCGGGCAACTTGCGGGCGGCGGACGGGAGGATCTTCAGACATAGCGGCTCCTAAGGCTGCTTGGATAGCGCGGCGCTGCGCTTAGTGATGATCGCGCTGCGCTTGCCCATGCGCAAAATGAACCGCGCGGAGCGTTGCTGCACCACCACCACCCGGCCGCGCACCGATGAATTGACCATGCTTTCGTCTTTTTTGCCCTGACCCAGCGCAAAAATCGCCGGGAGCGCAGTGTCCTGGGCAAATTCGAAGTAAGTCAGATGCCCGTCATCCCACACCCGGCTGGGCAGCAAGGCCGCATCGCCGGCCATCGCATAACTGAAATCAAGCGCGATCGGCGGCGGGGGCGGGGGCGGCAATTCGACCGGGGCGGGCGGCGGCGCGGGATAATCGAACCGCACCACCCACGGGGTGCGCGCCTGACGCGGCCCGACCGACAGATTGAAGGAATAATGCCGCTGCGAGGTGATCACCGTCATATTGGTGCTGGCCTTGCGGCTGAGCGGTTTGACGAACAGCATATGCGCGCGCTTATTGGGGGTCACTTGCCACGCCGCCGAATCGCCGATCGAGACGTTCTCGATCCGCTCGTCATCGGCAAATTCGATCATCATCTGCCAGCCCACCGCGCCGGTCAGTTGAACCACCGTTTCGGGGTTATAGTAAAACGTCTGGATATGCGGATCGGGGCCATATTCGCGGCGCGGCCCGGCCCCCATGCTCAGCAGCAAAATCGCCAGGAGCAGCCCGTGCTTCACTGCGTCACGCCTTCGGAATCGCGCCGATAGCGGGTCACGACAAACCCCAGCGGGTTGTCGAACCGGTCTTCAAGCCGCAGCGGGCGGCTGTTGAAGCCGAACGCAATCGCGCTGACAAAGGCGCGGGTATCGACAATCCGGCCATCGGCCGAGGTCCGTTCGGTATCATAGCGGACCAGGCCAGATCCGGTGGCGAGCAGCGACACGCTCTTGATCTTGACCCGCACGGTGTCGCCCGGCGACAGCAGTCGCAGCGGGCTGGTGGGGTTAGCCGCCGCCATTTCGGCGATGTAGGCGTTGCGCACCGGCCCGGACGAACGCAGCTGGACCCGGCGATATTCGGTCGGCAGGTCGGTCGCATCGAAGGTCTCGCGGGTGCGCACATAATTGGCCAGCTCGGCCTGGATCACCGCTTCGTTTTCGCTCAGCTTGCTGTTGGCCACGGTGGTTGCCATCTGGACTGCGCCGGTCTGCCGGTCGACCGTCACGACATAGGGTTCGACCGTTTTCAGTGGCACCAGCAGCAGCAGCGCCAGCGCCAGCAGCAGCGCGATGCCGCCCGCCACGGCCGCGACGATCCAGGCGAACCGGCGCATCCGCCGCTCGGCTGTAACGCGCTCGTCGGCCCAGCTCAGCGCGGTGGCGTAATATGTTTCGTGTTCTGTCATCGGTCTCTGCGCTTGGCTGCGCGCGAAGTGCGCGTGCGGAGTTGGGGACGAAGCGGGGCCAGTCCGGTTGCGCCGGTGTCACGCGGGGCAACTGCGGCTGGGTAAGAGCGGGCAGCCCCGCCCGCGCTGGCGGCCAGACTGCGCGTTACCGCATTCCCGGACTGCATTGCAGCGGCCGGCGCAGACGCCTCGCGCCGTTCGGAGCGTTCGAGCGCATGGACCACTGCGGGCTGTGCGGCGATCTGCAGCAGTTCCTGCTGACGGCGTTCATCGGCCAGCGTGATCAGCGCCGGGCTTGGTGCGGCCTCGCGCGGCGGGGCAGCGGTGGTGCGGACCAGCCGGATCCCGTTCGCGATGGTGCGCAGCGCGGCCAGCGAAGCGACGATTGCCGCGCTGAACACAATGGTCACCAGCCCCAGCGGGGTAACCGATTCGGGCAGAAACTGTCCCGCGGCCTGCTGCGACAGCATCCGGTCAAGCATCGGGGTGATGATCGCCAGCTCGACCGCAGTAAGGGTTAGCACTCCGACCGGGATCAACGCGGCGGCAAGCATCGCCCGCAGCCACCCTTCGAGCAGTCCGCGGGTGGCGTTGAACAGCAGAAACCCCGCCAATACCGGGGTCAGTGCCAGCAACAGCGCGAGCACCACGCGCGAAATCACCAGCAGCCCGGCGGTGGTCATCGTCAGCAGGAACGCGGCAATGTTAAGCGTCATCGCGGTGGTCGGCGGGCCGCCCACCAGCGGTGAGGCGATCCCGGCGCGCTGCCGCCAGCCGACGCTGGCCGCCTCGATCTTGTCGAGCGCGGCCTGCACCCCTTGCAGCGGCGGCTGCACACCCAGTGCGCTGATCATCTGTTCGGCTACCCGGGTCGGCGCGCGGGCCAGCGTATCATAAGCCGCGCCTTGCAGGGTGGACCACGACGCGGCGAGCATGATGACCACCCCCAGCCGCAACGCCAGCCCGGTCAGGTCAGCCAGCCGCAGCCCGCGCCCGAGCATCAGCTGATACCCGAAAAACGCCACCGCGATGACCATCAGTCCGGTGATCGTGGTCGAGGTGGCGCTGCCCGGCGCGGTCAGCGCGGCATAGCCGCGTTCGACCAGACCGAACGCCTGGCAATCGGTATCGGCAAGCAGTCCGGTGACCAGCCCGGGCCGATCGGGTGCAACGCAGGCATCGACGCTCATGCCGCCGCGACCAGTTTGGGCAGCCACACCGCCGGATCATCGCCAAATTCGGCGCGCAATTTATCGAGCAGCCGGACGGTCTTTTCGCGCCCCGACAGCACGGTTAGCAATTCGGGCTGCGCGGCCAGATTTAGCCGTACCACCACGCTGTCGCTGCCGTGCTTGACCAGAAACGCGCGCGCGCCCTCGGGCATCGTTTTCACGATCATGAATTCGTCTTCGGTCATCCCGAACCCGCCGACATAATCGTCGGCCTGCGCGCTCGAATTTGGCATGAAAATCTGTGTACCGGCCTGCTCGATGATCGCACTCGCGATCCGGCTTTCGAGCGCGTCCGAAGCCGACTGGGTGGCAAACCCGACAATCCCGCCGCGTTTACGAATGGTCTTTTCCCAATCACGGATCCGCGCGACGAATACTTCGTCATCGAGCGCTTTCCACCCTTCATCGACCACGATAATCGTCGGCCGCCCATCGAGCCGTTCCTCGACCCGGTGGAACAGATACAGCATCGTCGGCGCGCGCAACGCCGGCTGATCGAGGATCGCGGTCATGTCGAAGCCCAGCGTGGCGGCTTGCAGGTCGAGTTTGTCTTCGGCGTTATCGAACAGCCAAGCGAACTCGCCGTCCGAATGCCACGGTGCCAGCCGCGCCGCCAGATCGCCCGCGGAAGCACGGCTCCGGCCGCGGAACAGCTCGGCCACGTGGCGCAGGCGGCGCAGTTCGGCCGGTCCGGCCATAGCGGCGTCGATCGCCTCGCCGATCCAGGCCAGTTCCTCCACCCCCAGCGGCGCGCCGTCGCCCGCTGCCAGCCGCGCCAGCCAGTCAGCCAGGAACCGGCGGTTGACCGGATTATCGGGCAGCGCCAGCGGGTTCATGCCGGTCGGCTCGCCCGGGCGCAGCGCATCGTAAGTGCCGCCGATCGCGCGCAGGAAGATTTCCGCGCCGCGGTCCTTGTCAAAGAACACGATGCGCGGATCGAAACGCCGCGCCTGCGCGAGCAGGAACGCAACGACCACGGTCTTGCCCGAACCCGACGGGCCGATCACGGTAAAATTGCCCAGATCGCCGCGATGGAAGTTGAAGAAATATGGCCCCGCCGCAGTCGTTTCGAACAGCGACACCGCATCGCCCCAGAAGTTGCCGGTGGCTTGCCCGATCGGGAAATTGTGCGCGCTGGCAAACCCGGCGAAGTTGGCAGTCGAAACCAGCGCCCGCCGTGCAATATAGCTGAAGTTGCCCGGGAACTGCGCCCAGAACGCGGCCTCCAGCCCCAGCTCTTCGCGCACCACGCCAAATCCGCTTTCAGCCAGCGCGGCCTGCACTTCGCCCGCGGCTTCATCCAGCGCGGCAAGGGTGTCGGCGCGGACCATGATCGACAAGTGATGTTCGCCAAACCCGGCGCGTCCGGCGGCGACATTGTCTTTGGCGGCGGCGAGCTCGCTGCGGAGCGAGACTGCAGCGTTATCTGCAGCGCGCATCCGCCGGATTGCCAGATCCATCCGCGCTTGCGCGACGCCTTGGTCGACCATCGCAAAGCTTTGCGTCACCACCATCGGGAATGGCAGCCGGTAGATATCGTCCAGCATCCCCGCGCTGGTCAACGCCGGATAATCCTTGGCCGATAGAATTGCGGCGAATTCGGGCGGGGCGCCATCGACCGGGCCCAGCTCGATCGCGTCGGCTCCAAAAGCAATCGAGCGGCGCGGGATGGCATGACCCAGATCGCCTTGCGGGAGCAGCATCGGCCCGCTTGCGCCGTTATAGATCCCGCCGAGGAATTCGAGCAGTTCGGACGCGAGCCCGCGCGGCGTATCGTACGCTGTCAGCAACCGGGGTGCATAAGCCTCGAGCGTGGCCATCAACGGCTCGCGCACTTGCGCCAGCATGCGCAGATCAGCGGCGTGATCGTCGGGTGTCCTGGCAGTCCCGGCGGCGAGCCCCAACAGCCGTTCGGCCCAGTTGGCGCGGCCGCGCAGCGGGCGCAGCATCACGGTCAGGTACAGATCGTTGACGTAAAGCCGGCGGCTGGCGAGCCGGTCGTTCCATTCGCGGTCGAGCTCGGCACTAAACGGATCGCCAAATTCACCCGAGATCTGCGCCGATACTTCGCGCCGCACCACATGATGCACCAGGGCGACACGCGATGAGCCGATGCTTTGAAACATCGCATCGCGGTTCGCCAGCCGGGCATCAAGCTCGGCGCGGGCGATGGTTTCGAACGGCAACCCGGCCAGCGCAATCACCTGCAGCAGCTGGCCTTCGCGGGTCAGAACAGTATGGTCGTCGATCTGGGCAAGGTAGGGCAGATGCGTTCCCGCAGGGGTTTCACGCCGCGCCGCCCGGTCACGGGCAATAGACATTGGCGCCTCGCAGACGGTAATTTTTAAGCCGCGGGGTGCGCCGCAGCCGGGTCATCCACAGCGCCATGATGTGAACATCGCGCAAGTGCGCGGCAAATCCGATGCCGTACAGCACCAGCGACGGGAGCAGCGCGAGCGGGGTCTTGAAGATCAGGAACAATTCAACCGCAACAATCGCGTTGAGCACGAAGAACGGATACGTGACCCCCGCCACCATCTGTGGCCGCGCGAGCGCCCGGAACAACGGATCGGCCATGGGTTAGCCCGCTCCGGCCGTGGCCCGGATGCCAGCAACGATCGAAGCCGCACCGAACACGATGAACAGCCCAAGCACAACGGTTGCGCCATAGCGCCAGTTGATCCGCCCGGTCAGCATCATGAAGCCCACCGCCGCGACCGCCATCACGGCAATTGCGGTGGCGACATTGCCAAGCATGGTGCCTTGCAGCCATTCGACCGCGCCGCCGATGGCGCCCGAACCGGCAGGATCGGGGGCGGCATATTGCGCCAGGGCAGGGGTGGCGATGGTCAGCAGGGCCAGCGGCAGAATCTTACGGATCATTCGGGCGGTACCTCGATAAGCAGGACGGGCAGCACGCGTTCGCGCCGCGTTAGTTGGGGTGGTTTGGCGGAAGAAGCCAGCAGCGCGGCCGGCTTGCCGGTCCAGCGGGTCATAATGGTCGAAACATAGCCTTGCGTCTCGCGGTAAGGGGGCACGCCGCCATATTTTGTCACCGCGCCGGGTCCGGCGTTATACGCCGCAAGCGCCAGTTCGACCGAGCCGAACCGCGTTAGCTGGAGCGACAGATAGGCCGCGCCGCCGTTGATGTTGGCTTCGGGATCGCGCGGATCGACCCCCAGTGCCGCAGCGGTGCCAGGCATCAACTGCATGATGCCGAGCGCGCCCTTGCCGCTCACCGCTGCATTGTTGCCGCGCGATTCCTGCCAGGCTACGGCATGCAGCAGCGCAGGATCGATCCGGTGCGTCTGCGCGGCGCGCGCGATACTTTCGTCGTAATTGAACTGCCCGGCGCGGCCGCGCGGATTCATCACCGCTGATCTGGCGCTGCCGGTCATCCCGCCCAGCACTTGCGCCGTGCCGTCGTCAGCGATTTCGATGACTTGCGCCTGCGCTTCGGCTGCGGTCAGCGCAGTGGTTACTGCAACCAAGGCGGCGGAAAGCAAAACCGTGCGCATTGTGCAAAAGTCCTTAACTCTGGCAGGAGTGCGGCGAACCAAAGCGGTCCGGCAACAGCAGCGTTTGCTTTTGCTAGCAAAGATATTCGGGCCGGGCAACGATAGCCGCGCGCCTGGCTGTTGCCGCTTTGCAGAGGCAGGGGGCTGGCCGGGTCCATCGCAATGGTCCCGGCCAGCCAACGCCTAGTTGATCGTCACCGGATCGGTAGTGAGCGAAACTGCGACCAGATCGCCATCGGCAACTGGCGAAGGTTCGCCATCGGGAGCAGCGCGGAAATCATTCCCGAATGCCACCCCGAACTGATCCTCTTGCCGGGCAGCAGCAGTCTGCGTCGGCGTGGGGGTCGGTGTCGGCGTATTGTTTGCATTGCTGCCGCAAGCAGCCAATCCGGTCGCGAGCATTACGGCGGCGCTGGCTTGCAGGATAAGTCTGGTTGTGCGCGTCATAGCACCTGCTCCGATCAAGGCTGCGTCTGCGGGCGCGGTGCCCCGCGGAGCGGCGGATTGAGGTAAGGGAACGCATTCATGATGTTGCTGGCCGAGCTTGGCGCGCCATCGGTGAACGCGACCATGCCGGTGGGGGCATCGGATGGTTTGCACAGACCCAGATCGGTCGGCTTGCCGGCAATTGGCACGGGGTGGCACAGCCGTCCCATAGCAACCCGCAGCACGATATCGACCACGTCATCGCCTGGCCGGCGACCATTCGGGAAACCGCCCAGATCGTTGCCGATCACGCCCAGCGGGTTCTGGCTGGCTTGCGGAGTAGCGGTGATCGAGGTGTTCAGCCGCAGCATTTCCGACGCGGTGACCGTCTTGAGCTGGTTAAGCGGAGCCAGCCCGGTCAGGAACGCCGCGACCAGATCGGTGCGCGGGAAGTTGGTCGGCGCAAGGTTAGTAAAGCTGGTGCCCAAAGTCGAATTGACCGCAGCGCGGAACAGCACGTCAAGCAGCGCCGGGAAGGTGGGATTGGTGACATAGTCAGCCAGGGCCCCGTCCTGCGTTGGCTTGGCGGCGTTGAACAGATCCTTTTGCGGGATACCGATCACCACTTCGTTGACCAGCGGGCTGCCGAGCCGCGAGACCTGCGTATACGCACCGCCATAAAGCGCTGGCGACTTGTAATTCGGGTTGGGCTTGTTGAGCTTGGCTTGCGGCAGGCTGGCGGTTGACCAGACGCCGATATTGCCGTTGCCGGTACCGGTCAGGCAGGCGATCGGAACTTCGATCGCAATCGAAGTGACGTTCTTTTTGCCAATCAGTTCCTGGTTGTTCTGACTTTGCGTGATGCCGCCCGGGAATGGCGAACCATTGCCGTAAACCGGATCGTTGTCGCCTTCGATCGGCACGAAGTTGACCAGATCGAAGATGGGGCCAAGGTTAACTGCAAAATATTCGGCGCGCTGACCAGCAAACACGCGGCCTTGCGTCGAACAGCCGGGAATGGCGATGTTGTAGTTGAACTTGGCGGCATAGGCCGGATAGTTGTTGATCGTCTTGTTGCCGGCATTGTCGAACGGCTTGTAGAACGATCCTCCGCCAGCATTGGTAATCGCGGCGCGGGTGCCGCTGCGGCGATTGCCGGTAACCTGCGTCACGGTGTAGGTTTCATCTTCACCCAGATTGGCGTCGTTGACGTCGGTGATCGGACCGATCTGGCGCAGCGGGATTGGCAAGGTCTTGCCGCCAACGGTGACGGTTTTTCCGGTATCACCCTTAAGCGTGTTGGTGAACTTGAACTGATAGGTCAGATCTTCGACCGCATCGCCGGTGTTGTCGATGTGGATTTCGTAAATCGCATCGGGGTCCATCGTGTAGTAGTTCGGACCATCGCCTGGGTTTTCGCCGGGCTGGAAGTTGGCGATCAGCGTCACGAAACCGTCGCGGCCGGGCTCATAGCTGCGGAAGGCATAGGTGTCGGTATTATCGACTTTGGGCATTTCGGTGATGCCTGGGGCTTCACGGTGGCTTGAGCCCATAACCGGCGCAGCCAATGCGACGAGCGCAAGTCCTGTAATCGCCTTGCTTCGTGATAGTCTCGACATCCCTGCTCTCCTACGTAGTGGTGAAAGTGCAGCATGGCAGGTTTCGGTGCCACAACTAGGGGCACGCGGTGCTGCAAATCCTTGCAATGGTGCTATAATGTGAAAAACCGCCCCGGTCAGGGCACAAGCCGCTATTGGCTTGTAGACGAAGCTGGAATTACGGCCGATCGGCCGCAAGCGGGCGGAGCGGCGCGGAGACTGCATCTATGCGTAAAGTATATCTGAGTGCTGCGATGATTGCAGCGGGGCTGATCGCCATGCCGCTGTCGGCGCATGATTTCTGGCTCCAGCCGCAACGCTTCTGGACTGCCCCGGGCACCGCGGTGCCGATGACATTCCTGGTCGGGCACGGCGCCGCGCGGCAACGGTCGAGCATCGGGCAGGATCGGTTCAACGTGTTCCGCGCCGTCGGACCGCAAGGGGTGATCGATTACAAATCCAGCCTGACGATCGGCAAAACGAACGATGCCGCGCCCGGGTTTGCGCAGCCGGGCACATATATCGTCGCGTTTTCAACCAGCAATGTGCCAAGCGATCTGCCCGCGCTGCGGTTCAACGATTATGCCGCGACAGAGGGGCTGACTTTGGCGCTGCGCCAGCGCACCGCGACGAACAGCACCACTAAAAACGGCCGCGAACTGTATTCGCGGCGCGGCAAAGCGTTGATCCAGGTTGGTCCGTCCGGGACTGGGCCGGCCGGCTATATCACCACTCCGGTCGGGCTCGGTCTGGAAATTGTCCCGCTCCTCAACCCTTATGCGCTGGGCAAAAGCCAGACGCTGCCGGTCCGGATCCTGTATCAAGGCCGCCCGCTGGCGGGCGCGACGGTCAAGCTCAACAATCTGGCGGCCGATGCCGAGCCAGTCGAAAAGCACCTGACCAACGCCAACGGCGAGGCGACCTTCACAGCAAGGCGCAGCGGCGACTGGCAGCTTAATGTCGTGTGGAGCCAGCCCATGGCGAACAACCGGCTGGCCGACTTTCTGACGACCTTTTCCAGCTTGAGCTTTGGCTTCAGCGGCAATGCTGCGGTCAGATAGCGCGATGCCGCGGTCAATCTGGCGCAGCAGCACCGCACTAGCTTTGGCAGGCGCACTTAGCATAGCCCCGCAAGTGGCCTATGCGCACAGTTCGAAAAACCTCGCGGGCGGGTTTATGGCGGGGTTTGCGCATCCGTTTACCGGGTTCGACCACTTGTTGGCGATGGTGTCGGTAGGACTGTGGGGTGCGTTTCTGGGCCGTCCGCTGATCGCAGCGCTGCCGGTCATTTTTCCGGCGGTGATGGCGCTTGGCGCGCTGCTGGCGATGATCGGCGCGCCGCATCCGCCGATCGAACTGGGGATTGCATTATCGGTGCTGGTGCTCGGCATTGCGATCGCCACAGCGTGGCGTGCTCCGGTCTGGCTTGCTTGCGTGATCGTGGCGTTCTTTGCGGTGTTTCACGGGTTCGCGCACGGTGCGGAAATCCCCTCGCTGGCTGATCCGATCGCTTACAGCACCGGGTTCATGCTGGCGACAGGATCGTTGCATCTGGCCGGGATCGGGCTTGGAACGATCAATTCGCGGCCCGGCGGCGCGATGATCACGCGCGGGATTGGCGCTGCCATCGCGGTGTGTGGACTCTATTTTCTGGGGGTCGTCGCACTGGCATGAGAGGGGGTGTGCTCCCGCCGGCGCTGCTGTCGGCTGCACTCGGGTTCGCGTTGGCCTATGCGCCGCCGCGCGTGCGTTATGCAGGCGTGGTGG
>JANMCG010000185.1:0-2589 GCA_031361075.1 Novosphingobium sp.
GCCGAGAGCACATGGTTCCCGCAGGTCAATTCGACATGGCGAAAGCCCAGCGGCTCCTTCGGCCCGATCCCGAGCAGGGCGCGCAGCCCCTTGGGCGGCTTGGCCGGAGACCCGCTTACAGGCCGCGCCATGATCTGCGCCGGGCGGGAGATTCCGCGCGCCTCGCACCAGGTGCGCAAAGCCTCGGTCGCGCTGTCATGCGCCGCCAGCGTCGCCTCGAATGCGGCGCGCTGCGATGATTGGGCGGGGGCGGTGGCGGCGAACGCGATAGCGCTCATGGCAAAAGCAGTCCTGGCAATCGGTTCAAATCCCACCCGGGATTGCCTCGCGGCCGAGCGCGCGCAAGCCAGTGATCAGGGCTTCGCAGCATTCGTCCAGCTGCACCGGCTCAACCGAGCGAACCACGAAATTTGCCCCGACCCGGCCCTCGCGGAAGAACGGGTACGATCCGATCACGCAGCCATCGTGCGCGCGCTCGGTTTCGCGCAGCAGGTCGGCAACTTCGCTTTCGGCGGCCCAGCTGCCGACGGTCTGGCTGAGCAGTGGCAGTCCGCCCTCGAGCTCGCCGGTCAGCGCATCGAGCATGCCGGCGGTGATCGAGGGCACTCCGGCCATCAGGAACACGTTGCCGATCCGGATCCCGGGCGCGCCGGACATGCGATTGGGGATCAGTGCGGCGCCATCGGGCACCCGCGCCATCCGCAGCCGGGCATCGTTCAGTCCGCCGCGGGTTTCGTAATACCGTTCAAGGGTCGCGCGGGCTTCGGGGTGGATCACCACTCCTACACCCAATGCTTCGGCCACCGCGTCGACGGTGATATCGTCATGCGTCGGGCCGATCCCGCCGGTGGTGAACAGGTAGTCGTTGCGCGCGCGCAGCGCGTTGACCGCCTCGACAATCGCGGCAGTATCGTCTGCCACCACGCGCACTTCGCCGAGTCGGATGCCTTGCACCCCCAGCCACGACGCGACTTGCGCGATGTTCTTGTCCTGCGTGCGGCCTGAGAGAATCTCGTCGCCGATTACCAGCAGCGCGGCTTTCCAGATGCGGGGGGGGGATTCGGTCATGCTTGAACGCCTAGGATATATGGCTGGGCGTATCAATTTCTAGGTTCGCGCTGTGTCGGTAAGTGAGTGAAAAGGGTGTCGCGCAAAGAGCGCAGAGATCGCAAAGATGTCGCTCTTGCGGCGCAGCCCTAATCTGTCCGGGCCACATTCCCCAAAGGCCAGCGGCGCAAGCCACCTCTCTGCGGTCTTTGCGTCCTCTGCGCGAATGAAATCTGTAATCACGCCTCAGACGGAATCAATCAGCCCCCGACCAGCTCGCGTGCCCGGGTGAATTCCAGCACCCCGTCGTCGATCGGGGCCTGGCGCATGTCGACCCGGTCCTTGCGGTATTCCTGATTGAGCCGCCACGGCAGGCTGGCGGCGTTGCGCGGCATCTGGTGCTTCCCGCGCTGGATATAGCCCGACGAGAAATCGAAGATGTCGTCTTCCGCAGGCTCCGATCCGGCGGCCAGCGCCGGGGTTGCCGCCACCACGCCATAGGCATCCATCTGGCGCAGCAGCCGGGTGATATACTGCGCCACGATATCGACCCGCAGCGTCCAGCTGGCGTTGAGGTAACCGAACACACCGGCCATGTTGGGCACGTTCGAGAACATGCAATTGCGATAAAAGAATGCCTTGCTGAAATCGACTGGCGCGCCGTCGACGCTGACCGCGATCTTGCCGGCAAAGCTCATCGTCAGCCCGGTGGCGGTAACGATGATGTCGGCATCCAGGTGCCGGCCCGATTTGAGCTTAATCCCGGTTTCATCGAAGGCTTCGATCTTGTCGGTCACCACCGCCGCCTGACCTGACTTGATCGCCGCGAAGAAATCAGCGTCGGGAACCAGGCACAGCCGCTGCTCCCACGGATTATATGGCGGGGTGAAGGCTTGCTCGTCGTAATGCTCGCCCAGATGTTCGCGCTGCTGCTTGGTGATGAACTGCTTGACCTTTTCGGGCTGGCTGCGCGCGCGCTTGAACACCAGATCGCCCATAAAGATATTTTTGGCGCGGGTGATCCGGTACGCCATCCGTTCGGGCAGCACTTTGCGCAGCAGGTTGGCGATGCCGTCCTTGGCCGGTCGGCTGACCATCCAGGTCGGGGTGCGCTGAAGCATGGTTACGTGCCCCGCGCCGCCGCTGGCCATCGCCGGGACGATCGTCACCGCGGTCGCGCCCGATCCGATCACCACCACCTTTTTGCCGGTATAGTCGATCGCTTTGGGCCAGAACTGCGGGTGCAACACTTCGCCTTTGAACACGTCGCGGCCCGTGAACCCGGCGTCATAGGGCTGATCGTAATCGTAATAGCCCGAGCCGAGGAACAGGAAGCGCGCGCGCTGGTGCTGAACGCCGCCATCTTTGCCTTGGCTCGTCACCGTCCAGCACGCGGCGGTGCTGTCCCAATTGGCAGCGATCACCTTGCGGCCAAGCTGCATCAGGCCGGGCAGGTCATATTTGGCGACGATCCGGTCGAGATATTCGAGGATCGAGGGTCCATCGGCGATCGCCTTTTCGTGCGTCCAGGGTTCAAACGCA
>JANMCG010000212.1:0-3518 GCA_031361075.1 Novosphingobium sp.
GTTCGCAGCAACGTCTGATTTTGCAGGGGCTTCGCCCCAAGCAGAATCCCGTTGCGCCTTTGCGCCTTTGCGAGAGAAATTTCTTTTTCGCTCCTCCGCTCCTCCGCGTGAGTCATTCTTGGTAATGACCGAAACCATCACCCACACCGGCCCGCTGTGGCGCTGGACTACGCCGGCGGCCCCGGCGGCGTGGCATTTTATCACCATTGATGGCGAAGCCGGGGAGGCATTGTCGGGCACCGCGATCATGCGGCGGATGGAGGGCAATGCGCGGGGGTTCGGTTCGCTCAAGGTGGTCGCGACGATTGGCGCGAGCACGTTCAAGACTTCGGTGTTTCCGAGCAAGGAAACCGGCTGGCTGCTCCCGGTGAAAGCCAGCGTGCGCAAGGCCGAAGGGCTGGGCGAGGGGGATGTGGTGGTGGTTTCTCTCGAAGTCTGAAAGGATCGAGCGAAGGCAGGAAAAGAACACGGGTTCGCGCAGAGAGCCCAGAGAAGATAAGGGGAGGCGCGGAGGGGTGGGGCCAGCGGCGAAGCCGTCCAAAGTTCCTCAACTTGCGTTTGGCGCAACGAACGATTGGCTAGCGGCTGCGCCGAAAGAACAACCGCTCTGCGCCTCTGCGGTCTTCTTCCTCTGCGGCCTCTGCGTGAACCCTGTTCAGCGCGGCGCTGTCAGCCCCGCTCAGCCCTGCATCAGTTCGATCCGGTTGCCGAACGGGTCGCTGACGTAGCAGCGGGCGCGGCCATCGGCCGGATCGTCGGCACTGACGGTAACATCGCTGGCACGGAGCGCTTTGGTCAGGGCGGCCAAGTCATCGACCAGCAGCGCCGGATGAGCCTTTTGCGCGGCACGAAAATCGGCCTCGACGCCCAGATGCACTTTCACCCCCGGCCCCTCGAACCAGCACCCGCCGCGCGCCGCAAGTTCTGGCGGCTTGGTCCGCTCGGGCAGCCCGAGCAGGCCCGCATAAAACGCCCGCGCGGCATCTTCCCCGCCCGGCGGCATGGCCAGCTGGACGTGTTCGATCCCCACAATTGTCATCAAATCCGCTCCGCCTCGGCCACTGCATCGCTGGCGCGCAAGGCGGAGACGATCCGGGTGAGGTGCGCGAGGTTCGAAACCTCGAGGTCGATCTCGTACGTCCCGAACAGCTCGTCGCGGTTTGTGCTTTCGAGGTGGATGATGTTGGCGCGGTTGCCGGCAAAAATCCCGGTCGCCTCGGCCAGCGTGCCGGGGCGGTTATACAGCACCAGCTGAAGCCGCCCGATCGCGCCGGTGGTGCGATCGCCCCAGCTCAGATCGAGCCAGTCGGCATCGACCCCGCTGGCGAGTTTGAGGCAATCGATCGAATGCACCTCGACCCCGGTGCCGGGCAGGCGGAGCCCGACGATGCGGTCGCCCGGGACCGGGTGACAACATTGGCCAAGGTGGAAGGCCATGCCCGCAGTGAGCCCGCGGATCGAGATGGCGCGGTCCTGCTTGGCCCAGTTGTCGGGTTCGGCCAGATCGGTGGTGCTGCCCGGAACCAGCGCTTCCATCACCGCGCGGTCTTCGACCTTGGCGGTGCCGATTGCCGCCATCAATTCTTCCTCACCCGCAAAGCCGAGCCGTTTGACCGCGTCCTTGACCGCCTTCTTGCCAATCTTCGAGGGCAGGCGATCGGCGATCTGATCGAACATCTTGCGCCCGATGGCGGCAACTTCCTCGCGCTCTTTCGCTCGCACTGCGCGGCGGATTGCGGCGCGGGCCTTGCCGGTTACCACAAAGCCAAGCCAGGCCAGCTGCGGGCTGGCGTTGCGGCTTTTGATCAATTCCACCACGTCGCCGTTATTAAGCACGGTGCGCAGCGGCATGTGCCGGCCGTTGATCTTGGCGCCGACCGCGAAACTGCCGAGGTCCGAATGCACCGCATAGGCAAAATCGACCGGGGTCGAGCCCTTGGGCAGTTGCAACAATTGCCCTTTGGGAGTGAAGGCGAAGATCCGGTCCTGATAGATCGCCAGCTTGGTATGCTCGAGCAGTTCCTCGGCATCGTGGCTTTCATCGACGATTTCGATCAGGTCGCGCAGCCAGCCGACCTGCCCATCGGGCTGGACGCCGCCCTGCTTGTACGCCCAATGCGCGGCAAGCCCGAATTCGTTCGTGCGGTGCATTTCCTGAGTGCGGATCTGCACCTCCATCCGCATGGAATTTTCGAAGATCAGCGCGGTGTGAAGCGAGCGGTAGCCGTTCGATTTGGGGGTCGAGATATAATCCTTGAACCGCCCCGGGATCATCTGCCAGGTCGAATGGAGAATGCCCAGCGCCTGATAGCAATCGCCGACGTTCTCGGTCAGCACCCGAAACGCCATGATGTCGGTGATTTGCTCGAAGCTGACGTGGCGCTCGGCCATTTTTTTCCAGATCGAATAGGGATGCTTCTCGCGGCCCGAGACTTCGACCTTCAATCCCGCTTCGGCCAGCGCCTGCTTGATCGATAGTGCGATGGCATCGACCTGCCCGTGATCGGTCTCGCGGATCTGCGCGAGGCGGCCGGTGATGATCCCGTAACCCTCGGGCTCGAGCTGTTCAAAGGCGAGCAGCTGCATCTCGCGCATATATTCGTACATCCCAACCCGCTCGGCCAGCGGGGCGTAGATATCCATCGTCTCGCGGCTGATCCGGCGGCGCTTGTCCTCGCTGCGGATGTAATGGAGCGTGCGCATGTTGTGCAGCCGGTCGGCCAGTTTGACCATCAGCACGCGGATATCCTCGCTCATCGCCAGGAAGAACTTGCGCAGGTTCTCCGCCGCGCGTTCGGTCTCCCCCATCGCCTCGATTTTGGAGAGCTTGGTCACCCCGTCAACCAGCCGGGCCACCTCGGGCCCGAACAGCTTCTCGATCTCCTCGACCGTGGCCAGCGTATCCTCGACGGTATCGTGGAGCAGCGCGGTGACGATGGTTTCCTGATCGAGCTTGAGCTCGGTCATCAGCCCGGCAACCTCCACCGGGTGGCTGAAATAGGGATCGCCCGAGGCCCGCTTTTGGGTGCCGTGTTTCTGCACGGTATAAACGTACGCGCGGTTAAGCATCGCCTCGTCCGCATCCGGATCATAGGCAAGCACGCGTTCGACAAGTTCATACTGGCGCAGCATCAGGGGGGCAGTGTGGCGGGTTTATGCGCTGCGGGGCAAGGGGTTTCGGTCAAACTCCGGTGATCAGGAAGTCTATTGCGTTCAAAATGATGTCGCGTTGGTGCGCGAGCGATCCTGAGCAATGCTCCAACTCGCTAAGCGGGATTGTGCCAGAAAATTGGGTCAAGAGTTCGTAAGACCCGCCTTTGATCTCGAATTGCGGCATTAAAATTGCCGGTATCGCGCCAGCGGTAGTCCGTGCTTAACCCTTGCGCGTCAACTCCACACCGCTTCGGGCGGCAGGCTCATCAGGATCGCGTCGATGTTGCCGCCGGTCTTGAGCCCGAACAGCGTGCCCCGGTCGTAAACCAGATTGAACTCGGCGTAACGCCCGCGCCATTCGAGCT
>JANMCG010000232.1:0-2738 GCA_031361075.1 Novosphingobium sp.
ACTGGAAGCAGCAGCAGAATAGTTGCGGCTAAGGGGGGGAAGAATGTCGGACTGGACCAAGGATATCGATCCGGGAGCTTACGGCCAGTCCAACCGGCGTTGGGGCGGGATGATTGTCAACCCGGCGGTGTTTGTTCCGGCAGCGCTGATCTCGCTGGCAGTCATAGTGTACAGCGTGATTGCCCCGCAATCCTCGGCCGATTTTTTCGCGGCGATGCGGAGCGGGGTGGTTGCGCATTTCGACTGGTTCTTGATGTCGGTCGGCAACCTGCTGCTGCTGTTTTGCATCGTTGTGGCGCTGTCGCCGCTCGGCAAGATCAGGCTTGGCGGCAAGGGCGCAACCCCCGATTATTCGCGGTTATCGTGGTTCTCGATGCTGTTTGGCGCGGGCATGGGGATCGGCCTGGTGTTCTACGGCGTGGGCGAACCGGTGACGCATTTTACAGCTTCGCTGGCGGGCGGCGCAGGGGCACCGCTGGGCGGCGCGGCGGGCGATCCGGCCGCTGCACGCAGCCTGGCGATGGCCGCAACGATCTTCGATTGGTCGCTTCACCCGTGGGCAATATTCGCGGTAACCGGCCTTGCATTCGCGGTTTTTGCCTATGATTTCAAGATGCCGCTGTCGATGCGCTCGGCGTTCTACCCGATCTTCGGCAAGGCGGTCTGGGGCAGGGCGGGCGATCTGATCGAAGTGCTGGCGGTGCTGGCGACCATTTTCGGGCTCGCCACCTCGCTCGGGCTCGGGGCGCAGCAGGCGATGGCCGGGATCACTTATCTTTACGGGATAGCCAGCTCGCCGGCCGCAATTCTCGGCCTGATCGCGATCATGGCCGCGGTCACCTTCCTCTCGGTTCGCGGCGGGATCGATCGTGGGATCCGCATTCTGAGCGAGGCCAACATGTGGGTCGCCGCGGCCTTGCTGCTGTTCGTGCTGGCGACCGGGCCGGTGCTGCAACTGCTCGGCGATTTTCTCAGCAATATCGTCAACTATCTCACACTGCTTCCTGCGCTGTCCAACCCGGTGGGGCGCAGCGATCTGGGATTCTATGATGATTGGTCGGTCTATTACTGGGCTTGGTGGATCAGCTGGGCACCGTTTGTCGGCATGTTCATGGCGCGCATTTCGCTCGGCCGGACGGTGCGCGAATTCATCGCTGGCGCGATGATTGCGCCAAGTCTGCTCGGGATCATCTGGCTGACGATCTTCGGCGATGCCAGCATTGCCGAAATTACCGCCGGGCAGGCGCCGACGTTGGCCAAGGCAACGCTTGAGACGCAGCTGTTCGTACTGCTCGGCACGCTGCCTTTCGCGCAGATTACTTCGTTTGTGGCGATTGCGCTGATCCTGATTTTCTTCGTTACCGGGTGGGATTCGGGCACGTTGGTGATCGACACAATGACCGCCGGTGGCCGCACCGATACGCCGCTGCGCCAAAAGGTGATCTGGCTGGTTGCGGTCGGCGGGATCGGCGTGGTGCTGCTCCTAAGCGGCGGGCTGAACTCGCTTCAGGCCGGGGCGATCGCGACCGGGCTGCCTTTGGCGTTGGTCCTGTTGCTGATGTGCTGGGGTACGCTGAGGGGCCTGCTCGCGCTGCACCGCGCTGCCCCCTCAGCCGACGAAGACACCGAGCAATGACTGCTGCTCCCGGCGAGATCTATGACTACGTGATTGTCGGCGCGGGCTCAGCCGGTTGCGTGCTGGCTGATCGGCTCAGCGCCGATGGCACCAACCGTGTCTTGCTGCTCGAATTTGGGGGCAGTGACCGTTCGATCTTGATCCAGATGCCCGCCGCGCTGGCTTATCCCATGAACACGCGGCGGTGGAACTGGGGCTACGAAAGCGAGCCGGAGGCGCAGCTCAATGGTCGCCGCCTGAACTGTCCGCGCGGTAAGGGGCTGGGCGGCTCATCTTCGATCAACGGGCTGGTCTATGTTCGCGGTAATCCGCTCGATTTCGAACGCTGGCAGGATCAGGAGGGCGCGCGAGGTTGGGGCTATGCCGATGTTTTGCCATACTTCAAGCGCGCTGAGACGCGGGCCGAGGGCGGCAATGAATATCGCGGCGGCGAGGGTCCGCTCTCGACAACCTATGGCGCGCTGCGCAATCCGCTGCATCAGGCTTGGCTCGATGCGGCGCAGGAGGCGGGTTACAGCCTGACCGAGGATTACAACGGATTCCGCCAGGAAGGCTTCGGCCGGATGGACATGACCGTCCGCAAGGGCACCCGGTGCTCGGCGGCCAAGGCCTATCTTTATCCGGCGCGCAAACGCTCGAACCTGCGCGTGATCCAGCACGCTTTGGCGACCCGCGTTCTGTTCGATGGCAAGCGCGCAGTAGGAGTCGAATTTGAGCGCGGCGGGCAGCTGCAACAAGTCCGCGCGAACCGCGAAGTGATCCTGTCGGGCGGTTCGATCAATTCGGTCCAGCTACTTAAGCTTTCGGGGATCGGCCCGGCGCAGGAACTGAAGGTTATTGGCGTGCCGGTGCTGGTCGATCGCCCCGGAGTCGGAGCCAATCTTCAGGACCATCTCGAGTTTTATTTCCAAATGGCCTGTCCTAAGCCGGTCACGCTGTACGGTCAGGCAAATCTGCTCGGCAAGGCACTGGCGGGTGCCCGGTGGCTGTTCCTGCGCAGCGGGATCGGCGCGACCAGCCATTTCGAAAGCTGCGGCTTCATCCGCAGCCGGGCCGGGATCAAATATCCCGACATCCAGTATCATTTCTTCCCGATGGCGAT
>JANMCG010000236.1:0-1725 GCA_031361075.1 Novosphingobium sp.
ACCGCGCTGATCCCCGGCCGCGCCGCGCCGCGGCTGGTCAGCGACGCGCAGCTCGCCAGCATGAAGCCGGGCAGCGTGGTGTTCGATCTGGCGGTGGCGCAAGGCGGCAATGTCGAGGGTTCGAAGGCGGACGAGGTGGTGGTGAAGCACGGGGTCAAGATCATCGGCTGGTCGAATACGCCAACGCACCTGGCGGCAGACGCCTCGGCACTGTTTGCGCGGAATTTGTACAATTTCCTCAGCGCGTTCTGGGACAAGGATGCGGGCAGGCCGGTGCTGGATGACGAAATCGGCAATGCGGTGCGGCTGACGCTTGGCGGCAAGGTCGTGAGCGAAAGGTTGCTCGGGTGAACGCAGATGCCGCCTTGCCTCCCCGGAACGGGGAGGGGGACCGCGCGATGCGTGGTGGAGGGGGCTCGCCCCCCGCGCAACGCCCCGTGATCAACCGCGCTCGCCAACTCCGCCGCGAGATGTCGGTGCCCGAGCGACTGCTGTGGCAGCAATTCCGGCTCCGCCCCAACGGTCTCAAATTCCGCCGCCAACACCCCATCGGACCTTACATCGTCGATTTCTGCTGCCTGCAGCACAAGCTAGTGGTCGAAGTCGAAGGCATCGTCCACGATATGGGCCAGAAGCCAGAATACGATCAGCGCCGATTTCAATTCATCAAGGATAACGGGTTCAGGGTAATCCGGGTCTCGGCCAAGCGTGTCCTCGCGGATGCATTTGGCACTGCCGACGCAATCGTTGCGCGCGCGGAGAGCCCCCTCCACCGTCCTGCGGACGGTCCCCCTCCCCGTGCCGGGGAGGCAAATTAATGGACTTCATCTCGATCCTGTCGATCTTCGTCATGGCCTGCTTTGTCGGCTATTACGTCGTCTGGTCGGTGACCCCGGCGCTGCATACCCCGCTGATGGCGGTGACCAATGCGATCTCCTCGGTCATCATCGTCGGCGCGCTGATTGCCTCGGCGGCGGCGGGGTCGGTGAGCTCGAAGTGGCTGGGGCTGCTCGGCGTGGTGCTGGCGAGCGTCAACATCTTCGGCGGGTTTGCGGTGACCGCGCGGATGCTGGCGATGTACAAGAAGAAGGACCGGCCTGCGCCCAAGGTGGAGGGCCAATGATGCCTGACGTGATGGAACACGCCGCGACCCCCGCCTGGGCCCTGCTCGCTTACCTCGTTTCGGGGGTGCTGTTCATCCTCGCACTGCGCGGGCTGTCATCGCCGAGCACTTCGCAGCGCGGCAACCGGTTTGGCATGTTCGGGATGGCGATTGCGGTCGTGACGACCTTGGTGACGCACGTGCCACAGTTTATGCCCCCGCTAATTGTCGAGGACATTGGTGTTTTTTCGACCAATTGGCCGACTGTTTTTGAAATCCTCGCCGCCATCGCCCTCGGCGGCGCCATCGGCTGGTTCACCGCGCGCAAGATCAAGATGACCGACATGCCGCAACTGGTTGCGGCGTTCCACAGCCTCGTCGGCATGGCCGCGGTGCTGGTCGGCTGGGCCGCTTACCTCAACCCCACGGCATTCGGCATCGCCGGTGCTGACGGCGTGATCGAGGCGCAGAGCCGGATCGAGATGGGCCTCGGCATCGCGATTGGTGCGATCACCTTCTCAGGCTCGGTGATCGCCTTCCTCAAGCTCGCGGGCAAGATGAGCGGCGCGCCGATCATGCTGCCGGGGCGGCACGCGATCAACCTTGGCACGCTCGCCGCGATC
>JANMCG010000030.1:0-13683 GCA_031361075.1 Novosphingobium sp.
AAAGAAGCCAACGCGCAGGACGGCTACAAGCAGGCAATCGTTGACGGGCGCGCGCAGGACATTGTCTATTCCAACCTGTTCACCGGGGTTCACGGTAATTACCTGCGTCCCTCGATCGTCGCAGCAGGCATGGACCCTGACAATCTGCCGCAAAGCGATCCCTCGGCGATGAATTTCGGGTCAGGCGGCAACACCGAAGCCAAGGCGTGGAAGGACATCTGGGGTTCGGGCCAGGGGATCGGCGCGGTCACCGCGATCGACAGCGTGGCCGACCGGGTCGACAAGCTTGAGGCTGAATACAATCAGGCGCGCGCCGAGCTGGCGGCCAAGGCGGGGATGCGCCTGGCCTGACCGTTCACGCGGTCAATCGTTGCCGGGCGGCTGGGTCGCGGGCCACAGCAGCGCGGCCATCGCGTCAAGCTCGGTGAAATCGAACCCGCTGCCAAGCGGATCGTGGCGATTGAGGCGCAGCCGGCGGTGCTGGTCGAGCAACCTGCGCCGCAGCGCGCGCTGGAGCAGTTCAAGCCGGTCATATGCGGCGGCCAGCGCAACCTCTGGCGCGCGCAGCCTTGCGGCGGACCAGCGCGCCTCGATCTGCCCCACCCGCTCGATGACCATCGCATTGTAATCGCGGTGCGGGCCGCGATGCAGCGGCAGCCCGATCCGCACGGCCGCATCGTCATTGGCGGGGAGCAACAATCCGTTGCGGCGAAAGTCCTCGAAATCGACCGCATCGCGCCCCAGCGCGGTCAGCAACGGCCCAAAGCAACTGCGCGACAGCAGCTGCCGCGGCAACAGGTGGTGGCGTTGCAGCCCCGGCTCAAACTCCGGGGTATCGCGGCGATTGACCGCACGGAACGACAGCCGCTGGCGGACGGGCGCAAGCAAACCGATCGCCGCCCCGATCAGTCGCGGCAAAGTGCGATGATCTTCTGCACGTGGGGCGTCAGTCGCGGCAAGGCACGCTGATCCCCCGCATGTTGGGCTTGGGCGGCAACAGCGCGGTCACCGCTGGATGGTCACGTCAAGCTGGGTGCCCTGCAAGCTGGGCGTCACCAGCAAAGTCTCCCGGTCAGGGCCGACAAAGCTGTGCTGCGCGGTCAACGGTGCGCTTTCGATCAGGACGTGGATCAGCCGCACCGCGATGCGCGCAATATCCGCCGGTACCAGCTTGGCGTCGGGTGCAAAGCGCAATTCCTGGCCGGTCAGCAAGGCCAGCCCGACCGACACCATCGCGCCGTCATGCTCACGCTGAAGCGAAGTCAAGCCCAGCGCAGGAAATGGTCCATCGGCTAACCAATTGCTGACCACTTTGCCGAAATAGCCCGACGGCATCCAGCACCTTGCTGGGTTCCAGCACACCGCCGCTGCGCCAGGCAGGGCGGCCAGTTGCGCGCCAAGCCCGGCCAGCACGCGCACCACCGGCAACATTCCAGCCGCGTCGGCCAGATGCGGTCCAGGGCTGAGCGAAATCGCTTCGCCGTCAGGTTGCTGCTCAAGCCCCAGCAGCGCGCCGCCACCGGGCAAAGCCGCCGCTGCTGCGGGCGCCAGTCCGGCACAATCAAAGGTCAGTCCCGACGCCAGCAATTCAACCCAGCCTGCATCGCCCCCCGCTACATGGCTGATCGTAAAGCGCGCATCACCCGAGCGCAGCTGCGACGCTTCGGCAAGACGTTGCACCGCCGCCCCATCGGGGCGTTGACCCGGCGCAAAGGCGAGCGACAGCACCGTGTTTACCGCGACCAAAACACTAGCTGGTGCTGCACCGATGACCTAACCCCTTAGCGCTGTCGTACTACGCCGTGTTACCGGCTGGGATCGTTTGGCACTCTTGCCGGGGTGCCGTCCAGTCCCGCAGCGGTAATTCGTTCGACATCGGACCAATCAGCATAATTACGCACTAGAATATACCGAGTTCAAGCCCGTTAGCCAGCGCTTCGCCAAGTTCATGCGCGCGGTCGGCTAGTGCTGGGGGAAGCGACTTGGCGGCCAGTATTTCTTCGGGCGCCTGCGCTTGCAGGTTGGCAATCAGCGGATCGCTAACCCGGCGAAGCCGCCACCCGGTTACGATTCGGTCAAGCTGGGCTTGTGCGCCGTGTCCGGCGCTACCTGCCGCAATAATGCTGGCATATGGGCGGCCTTCGATCTTCCCGAGGAGCGGATAATAGCAGCGATCAAACATTTCTTTCATCGCGCCGCTCATGCTGCCAAGGTTTTCGGGGCATACAAACAGATACCCTCGTGCTTCCAGCAAGTCGGCCGGCTCAGCCTCGCCCGCGGCCAGCAAACGTGCGCCCGGGCCAGCTCCGGCGGTGGCAGCGACCGCCAAGCTGTGGCTTGCGCCGGTGCGGCTATGCCACACGATCAGCAGCACGTTGGTGTCATCCAGATCTCCAAACTGCGCGAACCGGCGCCAGCGCGCAGCAAACAACGTTCTGGCAAGGTCGTTGTCAGCGCTCGCCTGATTGCCTTCATCTGCGTAGCGGACGCCCGCACCAGGCAATTGTCAATTACCGCCAGAATCCTTGCGGCGCTTTTGTTGTAAGCCTCACTGGTCTAGGCAGGCTGGTATGAGCACCGCAGCATCATCCAGCCAACCGCCGTCAGTCCTGGGCCTGGGCCGCTCACTGTCGGGTCGCAGCTGGCGCTGGCGGCGCGGCAATATGGATCTGGCTGCCGGGTCTGACAGCGGTGGGGCGACGCTCGACCACGATCTGGTGACGCAGTTGCTGCTATCGCGCGGCGTGGCCCCGGACGATGTCGAGCGGCACCGCAACCCGACAATGCGGGCGTTCCTGCCCGATCCGTCAGCCTTGCGCGATATGGACGCAGCCGCCGAACGCCTGGCGCAGGCCGTGCTGACCGGCGAGACAATGACCGTTTACGGTGATTACGACGTCGATGGCGCGACCAGCGCGGCACTGTTGATCCGGCTGCTGCGCGATCTGGGGCTGGCGGCGCATTACTACATTCCTGACCGGTTGCTCGAAGGGTACGGGCCGTCGGGCGAAGCGCTGGTGCGGCTGGCCGAACAAGGTTCAAGCCTGATCGTCACGGTCGATTGCGGCGCGATGGCGCATGAAGCGCTGGCAATGGCGCATGGTGCCGGGGTCGACGTGATCGTGGTCGATCACCACAAATGTTCAGCCGAACTGCCGCTGACCGTCGCGCTCGTTAATCCCAATCGGCTCGACGAGAGCGATCTTGGCTCGGCGCATGGCCACCTGGCCGCTGTGGGAGTGGCGTTTTTGCTCGCCATCGCCACCGTCCGCACGCTGCGGCTGCGCGGCTTTTTCGAAGGCCGCGCCGAGCCAGACCTGTTCGCGCTGCTCGATCTGGTCGCACTGGGCACAGTCGCGGATGTGGCGGCACTGCACGGGCTTAACCGCGCATTTGTAGCGCAAGGCCTTAAAGTGATGGCGAAGCGCGAAGGTGTGGGCATGGCCGCGCTGATCGACGCGAGCCGCCTGAGTCGCGCGCCAAGCTGCTCGGACCTTGGCTTTGCGCTCGGTCCGCGCATTAACGCTGGCGGGCGCGTGGGTGAAGCGACCCTTGGCGTGCGCTTGCTAACCACGCAGGACCCGGACGAGGCGCGCGCAATCGCCGCGCAACTCTCGCAGCTTAACGAAGAGCGGCGCGGGATCGAGGCGGTGGTGCAGGAACAGGCCGAAGCGCAAATTGCCAGTCAGCATAACCGCGCGGTGCTGGTGCTGGCCGGGGTTGGCTGGCACCCCGGGGTGATCGGGATCGTCGCCGGACGGATCAAGGAAAAAACCGGGAAGCCCGCGCTGGTAATTGCGCTCGGTGCTGATGAACACGGCAATGGCAAGGGTTCCGGCCGCTCGATTTCGGGGGTCGATCTGGGCGCTGCCATTATCGCCGCACGCGAAGCTGGTTTGTTGCTGGCTGGCGGTGGCCACGCGATGGCAGCCGGGCTCACCGTGGCGCCGGGTGCGCTCGATGCGCTTAGCGATTGGCTCGATGCGCGGCTGGGCTCGGTAGTCATGGGTGCCATGGGCAATCAGTCGCTGCTGCTCGATCTTGCGCTGGCACCGGGCGGGCTGACCCCGGCGCTGGTCGAAACGCTCGAAAGCGCTGGGCCGTACGGGATGGGCTGGCCCGGCCCGCGGGTTGCAGTTGGTCCGGTGCGGATGGTCAAAGCCGATCTGGTTGGCACCGACCACGTCCGGCTGATCGTGCGCGGCGAAGACGGAGCGAACTTCAAAGCGATCGCATTTCGGGCGGCCAGTACCGAACTGGGCCAAGCCCTGCTCCATGCCACGCGTCAACGCCGCTTGTGGCTGGCCGGACGCGCCAAGATCGACGATTGGTCAAATCGTCCGCAAGCCGAGCTGCACGTTGACGATGCGGCCTTTGCCGACTGAGGAGAACTGCCGCTGTTCAGCCATGTCACTCTGGGCACTAACGGTTTCAGCAAGGCCAAGCCGTTCTACGAAGCGGTTATGGCGGCGATCGGGCTTCCGTTGTTTTACCAGAACGCCGACCGGATCGCTTTCGGCACGGCGACCGGTCCCAAAACTTTTGTCGGCAGTCTGTTTGACGGCGAAGTTGCACAGCCCGGCAACGGCGTGCATGTCGCCAATCTTGCGAATACCCGCGCCGCCGTCGATGCCTTCTACGCCGCAGCGCTGGCAAACGGCGCCAGTGCCAAGGGTAAGCCCGGCCTGCGCCCGCAATATCACCCCAATTACTACGGCGCTTACGTGCGCGATCCTGATGGCAACAGGCTCCATGCGGTGTGCCTTTCAAGCAGTGGCTGAAGCGCCACCATTCATGGCTTGACCCACCGCCGCAGTCTGCCTATTGGCGCGGCCTGCTTTCGGCGCAGCCGGTATGGCCTGTTCGTCCAGTGGTTAGGACGCGGCCCTTTCACGGCTGAAACACGGGTTCGAATCCCGTACGGGTCACCATTCTCGCTGCGCCGAAGCAGCATCTGGCTTCTGGCATTATGGCCCCTTCGTCCAGCGGTTAGGACGCGGCCCTCTCACGGCTGAAACACGGGTTCGATTCCCGTAGGGGTCACCAGCCAGCACTGCAGCCATGAAAATACCGCGTTGTAATGATTGGCAGGCTAAGCTGCGCCACGTATGGAGCGCTCGCCGATGTTCGCTAACCGTCCCCTTCCGTTTGCTGGTATCGTGCTCGCGCTGATCGCGGGGGCGACGATGCTGGTGGCTGGCAGCAGCGTGTGGCTGGCGCTTGGAGTCGTGGTGTTGTGGCTTGGTTCGCTATGGCTGGCCATTCCGGAACCCGAGATTGTCAAAGCGCCGATCGACGTCAGCGAGGTGTCGCGTGACGCAATCCATGAGACTATCGAACCAATCGCGTTGCCGCTGCTGCTGCTTGAAGGCACCCGCATCGTCGAGGCCAACGCCGCAGCGAGAGCAGCATTGGGCGAGCATGTGCTGGGACAGGACGCGCGGATCGCGCTGCGCCACCCCGACGCGATGCGGCTGATCGAGCTGACCGACGGGGCAAGTGTCAGCATCCCCGGGTTCACCGGCACCCGCAGCTTGTGGCAGCTCACTCGCCGCGCGATCACGGCTGATCGCTGGATGATCGAGCTGGCTGATCGCACAGCCGAATCCGACGTAAGCCGCGCGCATACTGATTTTGTCGCAAACGCCAGCCACGAATTGCGCACGCCGCTTGCCGCCGTGATCGGCTATGCCGAAACCTTAGGCGACGCCGATGCCCCGACCGATCAGGCAACTCGGAACCGGTTTGTCGGGATTATCGACCGCGAGGCACGGCGGATGCTGTCACTGGTGGAAGACCTGATGACGCTTAGCCATGTCGAGGCCGAAAAGCACGACCGCCCGGGTGAGGCAATCGATCTGGCGCAACTGGCAGCGCGGGTCGTGGCCGAAGTGTCTTCGCTTCAGGGCAAGGAGCGCGTCACGCTGGCCAAAGCGCAGCCCGGCACGATGGTGCTGGCCGACCCGAGCCAGCTTGAGCAATTGCTGCGCAATCTGATCGATAATGCACTGAAATATGGCGCTGACGATCAGCCGGTGGCGGTTGCGGTTGAACAAAACGGCCCCGGGCAAGCGCGGCTCGCCGTAGCCGATCGCGGCCCGGGCATTTCGCCTGAGCATTTGCCGCACCTGACCCGGCGGTTCTATCGCACCGATCCAGGCCGCAGCCGGGCATCGGGCGGCACCGGACTAGGGCTGGCGATCGTCAAACATATTGTCGAGCGGCACGGCGGCACTCTCGATATATCCAGCGCCGTCGGACTGGGCACCACTGCAGCGGTATTGCTACCCATGCTCAATCCAGTGCGCCGTCCCGAAGTTGAACCCGGGCCGGACCGATCAGAACGAAGCCGATAATCCGGTGGTCAGCACATGATCGCTGCTGTCAGGCGCATTGGGCACAAAGCCGTGCTGGTTCAGATAGCCAATGTCGAAACTGATCTGCTTGCTTAACGGGACAGTTACATAGACCGCATTGCGCACCCGCTCGAGTCCGTCGACTGTCTGGAAGCCCGTGTTGTTGAGATCGATGAAAGCCTCGCTGCTGACCGAGATGGTCGTTTTTCCGGCCAGCGGCGTGCTCGCCTTGACTTGCGGACGCAGCCGCCATGCAGTTCCGGTCTGAGTTTCGCGCCAACGTTGTTCCAGACGCAGCCGCCCACTCAGTTTAACTTTACCCAGCACCGCAAAATTATCGTAATTCACCTGCTGGCGAAAGCGATGTTCGCGGAACCGAAACGTGCCGTGGTTGTATTGCGGATCAAATGTGTAACCAAGCCATAGCGTGACCTGTTTGTTGAGCTTTTTGCCCAGCATAAAGTTATTTTCGATTTCATAAAAACCGCGTGCATCGCTGGCGCGCCGCACCGTTTCGTTCGAAACCCTGAAATTGTTCGGCAACGCAACCGTCAGGTTTATCGTCTGCCAATTCTGGGTGTCTTCACTGGCCGCTGCCGGTACCGCTGCAGCGGTGACGATAGCTGCGCAAAATATAGCGATATACGAACGCATTCTTTTGGTTCCCCGGGATACGATCTTGAGACTGGTCCAGTATGAACATTTTATGACACATTCGTGACTGAGAATGTCAAATTTGCGACAGCTAGGTGACAATTACGGCTTGCCAGCTTAATGTCATGGATCTGTCACACAACCAGACCAGAGCGCAGGCTAGATTACGCTAAGGGAGCGATTCGCATGACCAGAAAATCCATCCTCGCCATTACGGCCGCAGTTTCAGCGATTGGCATGCTGTCAGCTTGCGGCGGCAGTCAAGGCGGCTCGCGCGATCAGGTGCGCGCGGTTGGATCGTCTACAGTGTTTCCATTCGCAAAAGCAGTGGCCGATGCGCTGACCAAGTCGAACTCGGCGATTAAATCGCCGATCATCGAAGGTACCGGCACTGGTGCGGGCATGAAATTGTTCTGCAGCGGCGTGGGGGTCCAGTTCCCCGATATCGAAAACGCCTCGCGCCGGATGAAAAAAAGCGAGTACGAGGATTGCGTAAAGAACAAGGTCGACAAGATCATCGAAATTCAGGTTGGACTTGATGGCGTTGCCTTTGCCGAAGCCAAAAGCGGCATGGGCCTCAAACTGACCCCCGAAGATGTCTACAAGGCGTTGGCAGCCAATCCTTATGGCAAGCCAAACACTGCCAAGACCTGGAAGGACGTAAACCCCGCGTTCCCGGCAGAGCCGATCCTGGTCTATGGCCCGCCCAGCACTTCGGGCACACGCGATGCGCTTAAGGAATTGATCCTGACCAAGGGCTGCGATGCCAACGCCGCGATGAAGGCGTTGAAAGACAGCAACAAGGAAGAGCATGACAAGGTCTGCAGCGAAGTCCGCAGCGATGGCGCTTACGTGGATTCGGGTGAAAACGACAACCTGATCGTCCAGAAGATCGAAGCGAATCCCAAAGCGATCGGTGTTTTCGGCTTTTCCTATGTCGAAGAAAACTCCGACAAGTTGGTCGGCCTGACGATGAACGGCGTGACGCCAACTTATGCTACCATCTCGGACTTCACATACCCCGGAGCGCGGCCGCTTTATATTTACGTCAAAGCGGCGCACCTCGATGCGATCAAGGGTCTGCGCGAATACGTCGCCGAGTGGGCCAAGAGCTGGGGCAAAGATGGTCTGCTCGCCAAGCAGGGCATGGTTGTCGCGCCCGACGCCGTGCAGACGGCCAGCGCTGCAACAGTCGCAGCAATGACGCCGCTTGATCCCAGCGTGCTGAAGTAAAGCGCACAGACGTAACCCGCGCTGAGGTGCCGCGATGACGCCGGCCATTCCTGTACTGCTGGCTTTGGCCATGGGTCTGATCGGGTGGTTGGCGGCGCGCGCACGCGCGTGGTCGCTGCGGCGGATCGCTCGCGCGGACGGGGGCGAACTCCATTCGCTGCCGAATTATCATGGTTGGTATGTCGCGCTGTGGGCCGCGATTCCGGCCGTGCTGTTTGCCGCAGTATGGGCATCGGTCAGCCCCGGATTGGTGTTGGCGCAAGTGCTGGCCGACCCAGCGTCAGCGCAAATTCCCGGATTCGGGATTGAGCGCGATGCCATCTTGGCCGAAGCGCGGGCGCTGGCGAGCGGCCAGAGCGGGGCGGTATTCAATCCGCTCGCTCGCAGCCTGGTCGAGCCGTTTCGTGCAGCGTTGCATCGCTATTCGACGCTAGGCATCCTGGTGACCTTGCTGCTCGGCTTGGCTGGCGGCGTATACGCTTATCTGCGGGTCCGGCCACAATTTGCCGCACGCGCCAAGGTTGAACGGATCGTGATGACCGTGTTGCTGCTGGCATCGCTGGTCGCAATCTTCACCACGTTTGGCATCGTCGCTTCATTGGTGTTCGAAACAGCGCGATTTTTCCACGCGGTCAATCCGCTCGATTTCCTGTTCGGCACGCATTGGAACCCTGATTCGATGGCCGATCCGGCCACCGTTCGCAGCGACAGTTATGGCGCCGTGCCGCTGTTTTGGGGGACCGTGTTCATTGGCGCGATTATTGCCATGATCGTGGCCTTGCCGCTCGGGCTGATGAGCGCGATTTACTTGACGCAATACGCCGGTGCGGCGGTCCGCCGCTGGATGAAGCCGCTGCTGGAAATTCTGGCCGGGGTGCCAACCGTGGTTTATGGCTATTTTGCCGCGCTGACTGTTGCTCCGCTGATCCGTGATTTTGGCCACGCGATCGGAATTGCCAGCGCTTCAAGCGAAAGCGCACTCGCAGCAGGAATTGTGATGGGGATCATGATTATCCCGTTCGTCTCGTCGATGGCAGACGATTCGATCACCGCTGTGCCTCAAGCGATGCGTGACGGCAGCCTGGCGATGGGCGCGACCACTTCGGAAACGATCCGCCGGGTCATCATTCCGGCCGCCCTGCCCGGCATCGTGGCCGGCGTAATGCTGGCGGTCAGCCGCGCGATTGGCGAGACGATGATTGTGGTAATGGCCGCAGGTGCGACAGCGCGGCTTACCGCCAATCCGTTTGAAAGCATGACCACCGTCACCTTCCAGATTGTCGCGCTGTTAACCGGCGAAGGCAGCTTCGATCATCCCGCCACCCTGGCTGCATTTGCGCTGGGGATGGTGCTGTTCCTTGTCACCCTGACACTCAATTTCATTGCGCTGCGCGTGGTAAAACGGTTCCGCGAAGCTTATGAATAGTTTGACCGCCACCCGCCTCAAACAGCGCTATGCCGCCGAACGACGGTTCAAAACGATCGGTCTGGGCGCCGTGGTGTTCTCCGCGTTGGTGCTGGCATTCCTGCTGATCAGCATGACCAGCAATGCGGTCGGCGGATTTACCCGCGCCGAACTGCGCTTCGATATCGATTTGTCGAGCGGAGTGCTGGCAATCGACCCAGCGCAGCTGCAAGGCCCGGGTGCGCGCGATGCGCTTAAAGGAGCCCGACTGCCCGACATCGTCCAGTTCGCTGCGAGCAAGGCGCTGGGCGCATCAGCGGCCGCGCAGCTGGCGGACGATGCATGGCAGGATGTGGCCAAAATTCTGATCGCCGATCCATCGCGGTTGACCGCGAAAATTCCGGTTTCCTTGCCAGTCAGCGACGATCTGGCCTCAGCCTTGCGGGGCGACGGGCCCGATCAGCTCACGCTGTTCGCGGCGCAACTCAAAGCCAAAGGTAGTCTGGTTCGCGCCGCCGACTGGGGCTTTCTGAGCCGCGGCGATGCCACTGGGCCGCAAGCGGTCGGGATTTGGGGGGCACTCAAGGGATCGATCCTGACCATGCTGGTAACGCTGTTGCTGGCCTTCCCGATCGGGGTGTTGGCAGCAGTATATCTTGAGGAATTCGCACCAAAGAACCGCTGGACTGAACTGATCGAGGTATCGATCAATAATCTCGCGGCTGTGCCATCGATCATTTTCGGCCTGCTCGGGCTGGCGGTTTTTCTTGGATTATTCCCCAACTGGCGTTCGGCCCCCTTGATCGGAGGGATGACACTGGCACTGATGACCATGCCGGTAATCGTCATTTCTGGCCGCAATGCGATCAAGGCCGTGCCTCCCTCGATCCGCGATGCCGCGCTGGCCATCGGCGCGAGCCCGGTCCAGACGGTGTTTCATCATGTTCTGCCACTGGCGCTGCCCGGAATCCTCACCGGCACGATTATCGGCATGGCTCGCGCGCTGGGTGAAACTGCGCCGCTGCTGATGATCGGGATGAAGGCTTTTGTCGCCACCCCGCCCGACGGCTTCACTTCGCCCAGCAGCGTTCTGCCGGTGCAAATCTTTCTGTGGTCCGACGAAATCAATCGCGGCTTTGTCGAACGCACCTCCGCCGCTATCATCGTTCTACTCGGCTTCCTGCTGGTGATGAACGGCATGGCCATCTATCTCCGTAACCGTTTCGAGAACCGTTGGTGACCCAGACACACCCCCTTGACCCGATCGAACCCCGCCTCGCTGCTCGCGGTGTGTCGGTATATTATGGTGACAAGCGCGCCATCGACGATGTCTCGATCGACATCGCGGACGAATACGTGACGTCGTTTATCGGCCCATCAGGCTGCGGCAAATCGACTTTCCTGCGCACCTTCAACCGCATGAATGACACCATCGCCGGCGCACGGGTCGAAGGCGAAATCAAGCTCGACGGCGCGGACATCTACAAATCGGGGATGGACGTCGTCCAGCTACGCGCACGGGTCGGGATGGTCTTTCAAAAGCCCAACCCGTTCCCCAAAACGATTTACGAAAACGTCGCATACGGTCCGCGCATCCACGGCTTGTCCGCCAGCAAGACCGAACTCGACGAGATTGTCGAACGCAGCTTGCAGCGCGCCGGGCTTTGGGACGAGGTCAAAGACCGGCTGGCCGACAGCGGCACAGCGCTTTCGGGCGGGCAGCAACAGCGGCTGTGCATTGCCCGCGCCATCGCGGTCGATCCCGAAGTAATCCTGATGGACGAGCCCTGCTCGGCGCTCGATCCGATCGCTACCGCCCGGATCGAAGAGCTGATTTCCGACCTGCGCGGCAAATATGCCATCGTGATCGTGACTCACTCTATGCAACAGGCGGCGCGCGTTTCGCAGCGCACCGCGTTTTTCCATCTCGGCAAAATTGTCGAATACGGCAAGACATCCGAAATTTTCACCAATCCCCGCGAAGAGCGCACAAAAGACTATATTACCGGTCGTTACGGTTAGGATTTCAGATGGCACAAGAACATACCGTCAAAGCCTTTGACGCTGACATCACCAAGTTGCGCGGCTTGATCGCCGAGATGGGCGGGCTTGCCGAGCTGTCAATGGTTGAGGCGATGGATGCGCTGGTGAAGGGGAATCTGGACCTGGTCGCCAGTGTGATCGAACGTGACAAACGGATCGATTCGCTGGAAGCCGAGATCGATCGGCTGGCGGTGCGGACCATTGCCTTGCGGGCACCAATGGCCGATGACTTGCGCGAAGTGATCGCTGCGCTCAAGATCGCCGGGGTAGTCGAGCGAATTGGCGACTATTCCAAAAACATCGCCAAAAGCGCCGGCAAGATCGAAGGACGTAAGCGGTTCGAGCCGCTGACCCTGATCCCGGCAATGGCTGATATTGCGCGCGAGATGGTCCACGATGTGATGACCGCGTTCGCCGCCCGCGATCCGGTGCTGGCCGAGCAAGTGGTCGAGCGCGATGAAAAGGTCGACGCATTTTACGAATCGCTATTTCGAAATCTGGTCAGTTACATGATCGAAAACCCATCGACGATCAGCAGCTGTGCGCAGTTATTGTTTGTTGCGCGCAACATCGAACGGATCGGCGATCACGCCACCAATGTCGCCGAAATGGTCTACTACGCCGCCACCGGGACATATCTGACCGACAAGGAAGAACGGAGCCAGGCTTGACCATGAACGCGCCGCGCCTCTTGCTGGTCGAAGACGATCCGGCCTTGGCCGAACTGCTTGAATTCCGGTTTCGCCAGCAAGGCTATGCGGTCACCTCTACGCCCGACGGCGATGAGGCGCTGCTGTTGGCGGCTGAGCAAGTACCCGACCTGGTGGTGCTTGACTGGATGATCGAGGGGACCAGCGGGATCGAAGTGTGCCGCCGGTTGCGCAAGGGCAAGGCCACCGCGCATGTGCCGATTGTCATGCTTACCGCGCGCGGGGCCGAGGATGACAAGATCCGCGGCCTTGAAACCGGGGCAGACGATTATGTCACCAAACCATTCAGCCCGCGCGAACTGATCGCCCGCGTCGGCGCGATCATGCGCCGGATCCGCCCCGCGCTGGCTGGTGAAATGGTGCAGGTCGGCGATCTGTCGCTCGATGCAACCGCGCACAAGGTCACGCGGCGCGGCCAATCGATCGTGCTTGGCCCGACCGAGTTTCGCCTGCTCAAACACTTCATGGAACACCCCGGCCGGGTATTCTCGCGCGGGCAACTGCTTGACGCAGTGTGGGGCAGCGAAAGCGAAATCGAGCTCCGCACGGTCGACGTACACATCCGCCGCTTGCGCAAAGGCATCGAACAAGACGGCGCGCCCGATCCGGTGCGGACAGTGCGCTCGGCTGGGTACGCGCTGGAGGCGGTGTAATACGTTTCAAGGGTCCGGGTTGTGTAAGGCTAAGTCATTTGACCATTAGGCCTTGCAGCCAGCGGATGACTTGCGCTTGCAGATAGATCCGGTGATCCGACCAGCCGTGATCGGTCGCGGCGTGAACCGCGGTGATCTGTTTGCCGCTCGCCTTGCGTACCGCTGCAATCAACGCATCGGTTTGCGGAGCTAGCCCATCATCGCTGCTCAGCACTAGCAGCGGCTGCCTGGCCAGACCCGGCGCGGTGCGCAGGATATCAAGCACTGGCGCCCGGCTCATCAGTTCGTCGGCCATTATTTCGGGTGAGGTTCCGGCCAGCGTCTCGGCATTGCTGGCAGCCAGCTTGACCACTTCGACGCGGTCCTGGCCGCCCTCGCTCGCTAAGTTGGCAGCCGAGATCAGTCCCGCGCCGAGCAATTGAGCGTCGCGGCTGGCGACCACCGCAGTCACCCAGCCGCCCATCGAATGGCCGATCAGCACCATGCTGCGGGTATCAACTCCCAGCTTGGCCGCGTTGTCGGGGACGCGCAGGAACGCCAGCACCGCCGCCGCATCCTCGGGGTTTTGCGCAAAGTGGAAGTTGCCCGGACTGCCCCACGATCCGCGGTAGTTGAAGGTTACTACGTTC
>JANMCG010000037.1:0-1648 GCA_031361075.1 Novosphingobium sp.
CGCGGCTTACGGCTTGGGGTAAAGCCGAATTAAGCAGTTTTGGCACAAAGTGGCACAGCGGCGGCACAAAGCGGTCCAGGCGGGCAACAAACCGGCACAACCGGACCAAGAAGCCGCAAAACGATGCTGAAGATTTTGCAGTAAACTGTTTAATTACAGCAGCTTAACCGCTGGATAGCAAACTTTGTAGCGGTTGCGGCCCGGCGGCGTGGCCCGGCGGTGAGGCGAATTGCGGCGGCAGTCTTGTTCTACCATTGCTGCGCGCTGTAGGAAACCCGGTAGGTTTCAGGCGCGCAAATCGGCCCAATCGGGATGACGCTTGAACGCCGCGGCGACATAACTGCATTGCGGATCGATCTTGAAGCCGTGCTTGCGGGCATCGGCGATCAGCGCCTCGACCAGTTTACCCGCCACCCCGCGCCCACCGATTTCCGGCGGCACCAGCGTATGGTCCGCCGCGCGCACCTTGCCCTGCTCGGTCCAGGTCAACCGCCCGATCGCGCTGCTCCCGGCCACTTCGGCGCGGTATTCGCCGCTGGTGCCATTTGCATGACGGGTGATGGTAACGTCGGCCATGTGCTGCTCCTGCGCTTGACGCGCCTTGCGCCCGCTCGCATGCAATATGGCGATGCAATTCATGTCAGACAATGCCGCCGCGGTTCATCCCGCCGTGTGGGACGCCATGCGCAGCGCCGATGGTCCGCAGCCGCCGTACGACAACGACGCGCTGAGCCAGGCGCTCGACGAGCGGTTCACCGCCTTGTTCGGGCGTCCTTGCGCGGTGCTGTGGGTTTCCACCGGGACTGCGGCCAACTGCCTGGCGCTGGCCACTTTGGTGCCGCCGCATGGCGGGGTGGTGTGCCACCGCGAGGCTCATATCGAGATGGACGAATGCGGCGCGCCCGCGTTTTTCACGCACGGGGCCAAACTGATGCTGGCCGAAGGCGTGGGGGCCAAACTTACCCCCGCCGCCGTCGAAAAAGTGGTCGCGCCGATCCGCGACGACACGCATCAGGTCCAGCCGCATTGCTTGTCGCTGACGCAAGCGACCGAATACGGGCTGGTCTACTCCCCGGCCGAACTGTCCGCGCTGGTCGATCATGCGCGGGCGCGCGGCTTTGGCGTCCACGTCGATGGCGCGCGCTTCGCCAATGCGGTGGCGCATCTCGGCTGCTCGCCGCGCGAGGCCTGCGGCGAGGTTGACGCGCTGAGCTTTGGCTGCATCAAGAACGGCGGGATGGGGGCCGATGCAGTGGTATTTTTCGCCCCCGAGCTCGCCGCTGTGGCGCGCTATCGCCGCAAGCGCGCCGGGCAATTGCAGTCGAAGGGACGGTTTCTGGCGGCGCAGTTGCTGGCGTTGCTCGAAGGCGATCTGTGGCTGCACAACGCGCGCGCGGCCAATGCGGCGGCGCAGGAGCTTGCCGCAGCTGCCGCCGATCGCTTGATGCACCCGGTCGAGGCGAACGAACTGTTCCTGACCATATCCGCGCCCGAATGCGCGGCGCTCCGCGCGCAAGGGTTCAGCTTCTACGATTGGGGCCCGGGCGCGGCGCGGCTGGTCACCGCGTGGAATACCGATCCGGCGCACAGCGCAGCCTTGGCCCGGGCGATCCGCGCTTTATGAGCCAGACCGCTGCCGGGCCAACGC
>JANMCG010000069.1:0-4780 GCA_031361075.1 Novosphingobium sp.
TTCCGTTCGATGCGGGCCGAGGCGAGCGACGCTTCGGGAGTGCGCTCGACCTCGCGCGATGACGACCGGATTACCCGGGTCGGACGGTTCATCCGCAAGACCAGCATCGACGAGCTGCCTCAACTTCTCAATGTCCTTCGCGGCGACATGAGCCTCATTGGGCCGCGCCCGCACGCGCTGGGCTCGCTGGCCGGTGCCGCGCTGTTCTGGGAGGTGTCCGATCGGTACTGGATGCGCCATGCTTATAAGCCGGGGATCACCGGCCTCGCTCAGATTCGTGGATTTCGCGGCGCTACCGAACGATCGGAGGACCTCGAAGCGCGACTGCGTTGCGATCTGGAATATCTTCAAAACTGGAGCATGGGCGGCGATTTTCTAATCCTTCTCAAGACTTTCGGCGTGGTCATCCACCCCAATGCCTTCTAACGCTCACCTCGTGATTGCCACTCCGGGGCAGCGAGATCAGGTGCTCGACGGCTTTCGCGGCCTCGCGGTGGCCGGCGTACTGTTTGGCCACGCCGTGAACTATCGTTACGCTGGCGCCATCGAAGCTTTTGGCCAGCCGGGTCAACTGCTCACCCGGCTTGCGGGTCCGTTGGCCGATGGCGGTGTCTCGTTGTTCTTCGCCATCAGTGGCTTCATCATCACCACGCTTTTGCTGAGCGAAGAAGCCCGGGGCGGTATCAGCATTGCCCAATTTTTCATCCGCCGCGCCTTTCGCATTCTGCCGGCGTTCCTGCTGTTCCTGGTCACGCTGTGGTTGCTTGCGCAGTCGGGATGGATCCGCCTGCCCTCGCGGGACATTTCTAATGCCGCCCTCTTTACTTGCAACACGGGCTTGACCGGGTGCAGCTGGTTCGTCGCGCACACTTGGTCGCTTGCGGTCGAAGAACAGTTTTACCTTACATGGCCAGTGCTCCTCGCCTTCGCCCCGCCGGGCTGGCGGCGACCAGGAATCTATGGGACGATCGTCATGTTGATCACGGCGCACGTCCTCCTGCCCTTCGCGTGGCACGGCAATCCAGTTTCATTTGCATGTATCGCCGCCGGAGCGGCCTGTTCCCTAGAACCTCGGCTTCGCGACCGGATCGAGCGCTGGGGGTCACCTCTGAGCGTGGCGCTGGCACTAGCCATCGCCTTGGCAGGACCCTCCATGTTGCCGGGGAAGTTGTTTCAGGCGCTTCTCCCGTTCCTTGCAGTGTTTGTGCTTTTCGGTTCACGGCGGATCACATTAGCAAATTTCCTCCTGGGTTCCCGCCCGTTCCAAGCCCTTGGGAGTATGTCTTACGGTCTGTACTTGTGGCAACAGCTGTTTCTGGGGCCGCCCGAACTTTACGCTGATGGACTGCCGCAGACATGGGTACTGCCGGTCGTCACCGCCGTTTCACTCCTCGCAGTTGAGCGGCCTTTAATCCGTTTGGGACATCGTCTTTCGATTGCAGTCAAAGGGCGGCGCCAAATGCCGATAGGTGAAAACGAAGCCTCACTTCCGGCCGCAGCATCATTGCGGCAGAAGTAGGCAGGTGTTCGTCCCTTCTCTATGATAGCGTTGTCGACGAAACTAAACGATCGATTTTTCTATTATCTGAAAAGAGCGTGACTAGGTATGATCAATCAGAACAACTTGGCTTTTGCCTTCCAGTGCGGCACAGCTTCAAGTCACCGCAGTGCGTGCCGTCCAATATGAGAGGCGGTTGTCCTAAATGTTGAGCGGTTTTATCTGAAACTTTGGTAGTAAAAAGGAACCCTGCGCGCATGAGTTCATTCGCCGCCTATTTCGACCGCGTTGCCGTTATTAACCTTCCGGCCCGTCGGGACCGCTTGAGGTCCATTAAAATCGAGATTTCAAAGTTGGGCATATCGGAGAATGTAGTGGAGATACCCGAAGCTCCGATTCCGCTGGACGACGGAGGTTTTCCATCACGAGGCGTATTCGGAAACTACTTGAGCCACCTTTCCATTTTAAAGGGTGCGCTGGCGAAGGGGACGAAGCGTCTGCTCGTGCTTGAAGATGACGCCATTTTCTCGCGCGCGGCACGCAGTTCTCTAAACCAAAGCAAGATATTACAGCAAGTTGAAGGACAAGAATGGTCAATGTGGTTTCTTGGCCACAAACTTCGTTCTGAATTGCGAAAATCGCCCAAAGGCGCCATACCAAATGATATGGAATTTCACTGGGCACATGCTTATGCAGTTCATCACGAAAGCCTCACTGAATTGATAGACTTTCTTGAGAGATCGATGGCGCGCCCTTCCGGATACGGCATAGGCAAAATGTATATCGATGGTGCGTTTTATCATTATCGATCAGAAGAAGCATCAAAACCCTGTTTGGTGTCGAATCCTGCGCTTTCGATCCAGAAGGGGTCTGACAGTAATTTGGCGGGGCCTCGGTCTCCTGGGCAAGTCTTGCTGCGACACCTTCCGCGGGAATTGGCGCGCAAGTCTCGGGACGAGTTTTGGCGTTGGACCAATGAAGACTTTCGGTAGTCACCAGATTTCCTGGCGAGACTGGAAGGTCCCAAAAAAACCGCAAGGGGTCTCGCGAGCGCTTGAACTTGAACCGGCGGATCTGTGAATGCCACCATCGCGACTCGATGAAATGCCGCGAATCGCCTGTAACGGTGCCAGCGAGGCCGTCTTCGAATTAAATTTGCATACGCCAACGCATCTCATCCAGCGAGCAGTGTTAATCGACCCTGGAATTACATTTGCGATAGCGGAGAACGCTGTGGATTGTTGGACAGTGTGCTTTGCGATTGGTTCGGCCGTTCGCCTCTAAGCCGAAAGTTAGAACTTAATGCGCTATCTTGCGATCCTAGCAATTCTTCTCGCCTTTCCGCTGTTCTGCTTGTGGCTGAAACAGGGGCGGCGCCAACGGCTGTGGGCTTACGCGCTGATTGGCCTGCTACCGTTCACGGTTAGCGCCTGGAACCTCGATGCCGGCCTCATCAATTGGTCGGGCTGGCCGGGCTATGCCAAGGGCGCGGTAATCACCTTGCTCGATTCGCTGGCTTTGGCGATCCTGGTCACTCACCGGTCCCCCAAGGCCGTGACGCCATTACTAGGCTGGCTGTTGCTCTACATTGGTGCCGCTGTACTTTCGATCTCTATGTCGGAGACGCCGATGGCTTCGGGGTTTTACGCATTTCAACTCGTGCGCATTGTAATCTTGACCGTGGCGATCGCCCGTATCTCATCTGACGCGGAGGCGATCCGATGGATCGCCTATGGGCTAGTGGCCGCAATTACCATCCAAGCGGCAATGACTATCTTGCAAAGGGCTAGCGGAACGCTCCAGGCCAC
This sequence comes from Novosphingobium sp., assembly GCA_031361075.1. GTDB lineage: Bacteria > Pseudomonadota > Alphaproteobacteria > Sphingomonadales > Sphingomonadaceae > Novosphingobium. The sequence goes on from JANMCG010000069.1 coordinate 3,307, forward strand.
AGGTACGATGGGTCATCAGAACCTGCTCGGATTCATGACACACTTCGTGCTTCTGCCTCTGCTAGCGATGCTGTTGGGGGGCGAGCGCAGCAAACTTATCATGCTAGGCGTGATTGCCGCATTTGTGGTGATCATAGCCAGCGCATCTCGCGGGGCGGTCGGCTTCTCAGGACTGGGGGTAGGTATCCTGTTGGTCCTGTCCCCATTAAGGCGGACGACCGGGCACAAAAGGCGGATATTGGGCTTCGCGGCGGTGACCCTAGCGGTGGCGGCACCGTTTGCCTACGCTTCGCTTCAAGACCGTTTCGAAGCTCAAGGCACGCAAAGTGGCGCTGGCGAAGAACGGCGGGCGTTCGAGCGGGCGGCTAACGCGATCTGGAGCGATCACCCGATGGGGGTCGGCGCAAATATGTACATCATCGTAGGCAATACTAAGGGCTATTCTCAGCGCGCCGGGGTCAACTGGAGCTCCGGGATGTCGACCAATGTTCACAATGCGTACCTGCTAGCCGCGGCTGAAACCGGCTGGCCGGGCCTGATCGCCTTTATCGCTCTTTTCACAGCCCCCATTGTCGCTGGGCTGCGCTTCGCGTTTGTTAATCGGCGGGATCCCAAAGGCGAAGTCGCCCTTGGCTTCACCGCTGCGCTAATCGCCGCCGCGGCTCACAACCTCTACGAATGGATCATTTTTGTTTACCAAGCCCAGTACATGTTCGCGATCGCTTTGGGGGTTATTGCCGGACTGGCGCGCGAGCGGCACTTGGCTAGCGCGCGCAAGTGTGCGGCACCGGCCGTTCTCGCTCATAAGCCGCAAACTCAGGCCTGACCTTCTCAGGAACGCTCAGGACACCGCGTAACACGGGCCGTTCAAGGCTGAGGCCAGGGACACCATCGACAAATTTCGGTTCCTCAAGCCTTGCACTGTAGACGATTGCATTTTGGCTGTCATCCCGCCGCGTTCACGCCACAGCCCGTCCGGAACCAATCTATAGGCCCCTGAAGTTAACTTGAAATTAGGGATGGTGGAGATAATCCGCCCCTCGACCTTGGAGGGGTCCCGAAAATGCTGCATACGCGGGCCGTGGTCATCGCGGCGGTTTTTCTTTTATGCGCGGGTTGTGGTGGCAGTGGCGCGGATTCCACAGCGGCGCCGCCCGCTCCGGTCGTCGCGCTGGCCCCAACTCCCAGCCCCTCGCCCAGTCCTTCGGCTAGCCCGACACCAATTGCGAACCCAGCCGCCGTTGCCAGCGCGTCGGTCCAGCTCGCCTCGATCGCCTCGAACTTCGACGTATCTGCGGAGATGGAGCCTGCGGCGCTTCCTATCTCGATGGCGCCCGATGTGGTTGGCGCGTTCCGAATGACCTGCAAGCCCAGCCACAACGCCTATGACGATCCGATCGTCTACCCGGGCCAGCCTGGTGCTGCGCACCTCCACACCTTCTTCGGCAACACCAAGACCGACGCCTATTCGACC
>JANMCG010000080.1:0-1591 GCA_031361075.1 Novosphingobium sp.
ATCGAGCGAGAACCATTTGGGACGTTCCCAGCCATAGGTTTCGCCATAGACCGCGCCCGCCGCCAGCAACCGCCCATAGAGCGGGCTGATCTTCTGCGGGCGGCCGTCGGGTTCTTCCTCGCCCGGCGGGCGGGTGGTGAAGGTCAGCCGGTAATCGAGGAACACCTTGGCGCGGCTGTATTCCTCATCGGCGAACGGCCCGTATCGGCGCGGATCGAATTCGGCCATGTTGATGTCGGCATCGCCATAGACGATCGATTGCGCCAGATACTTGCCCGAGCCGCCGCCTTGCGCAATCCCGAACGAGGTGCCGGCGCAATGCCAGAAATTGCGCAGGCCCGCGGCGGGACCCAGCAGCGGCCCGCCGTCCGGCGTGTGGGGAATGGCCCCGTTAACGATCCGCCGGATGCCGACTTCGCCGAAGATCGGCATCCGCTCGATCGCACGCTCAAGCCATTTCGAAATCCGGTCGAGATCGTCGATGAACAGCTCGCTGGTCGATTCCCATTCGGGCATGCCCTTGGGCGCCCAGGCCTCGGCCAGACCGGTGTTTTCGTAAACGCCGATCAGTCCGCTTTTCTGCTCCTGCCGGAAATAGCCCGAGACGTAAGGGCACCGCATGACCGGGATTTCCTCGTCGCGCTCCATGAACGCGGGGATCGGATCGGTAACGATGTAGTGGTGTTCCATGTTGGTCACGGGGATGTCGATTCCCGCCATCTGCGCGACTTGGCGCGCATAACACCCGGCAGCATTGACCACGATCTCGGCGCGAACAGTTCCCAGTTCGGTCGCCACGTCCCATTCGCCGGTGGGCAGCTGCGTCAGCCCGGTAACCCGGTTGTGGCGGACGATGGTCGCGCCCAGCGCCTTCGCGCCGATCGCCATGGCATTGCAGATCCCCGCTGGGTCAGCGTGGCCATCGCTGGTGGTGCGCGCGCCGGCGATTACCCCTTCGGTGGTCAGGAACGGGTTGATCCGGCGGATTTCGTCAGGCGGGATAATTTCCATATCGAACCCGATGATTTTGGAAAAGCCTTCGATGTACTTGAACCAGGCCAGTTCGCGCTCATTGGTGGCGAGCCGGATCCCGCCCGATTTGTGCCAGCTGACCGATTGCCCGGTCAGCGCTTCGAGCCGCGGATACAGATCATTGCTGTATGCGTGGATCTTCGCCAGATTGAAGCTGCCGGTGATGCTTGGGCATTGCCCGGCGGCATGCCAGGTCGAGCCCGAGGTCAGTTCGTCCTTCTCGATCAGCAGGCAATCGGTCCAGCCCAGTTCGGCCAGATGATAAAGCAGGCTGGCACCCATGATCCCGCCACCGATGATAACTACGCGCGCTTGGGTCTGCATTGATCGGTCTCACAGTGCGGAGGGATTTTCAGCTGACTTTAGGGTGCGGACGCGGCGCAGGACAAATGGGCAATTCAGCGGCATTGGTTCAAAAAATTTTCCGGTTTTGTCGCCCGGAGCGGCCTTCTTGCGTGTTCAAAAAATTTGGCTGAACTGGCAAAACTTTCATTTGTGGCGAGCGCTCGCGGTAGGTCTAACCGGCCCGGGAACGATGGATGTGCGGCGCAGAAAGCTA
>JANMCG010000089.1:0-3424 GCA_031361075.1 Novosphingobium sp.
TCGAGGTTTGGTTAGCATGGCCTTATTCGTGCCACACTAACCGGCAAATGGAAAAGGCCAGTGCAGGCTCCACGCGGATTCTGTGAACGCTTCAAAATGTCAAGCTGCCGTAACATTCGGCGCTGCGCATTGATAAGAAACGAGTTTTGACAATGACCGACGCCGCCACGCTTGTGATCGACGCCACGCCATTAACTGCTGCTGCGGCCTTGGTGCCCACCCCCAATCACGATGACTTGCCGCGCCGGCTTTCAACCTTCGCCACATTTGGCGAAGCGCTGGATTATGCCGCGAGCGGACAGCGGGGGCTAAATTTCCACGATCCGCGCGGCAATCTGGTGCGCCCGTATCCGTTCAGCGAGCTGCGCGACGACGCGCTGCTCGCCGCTCGCCGCTTGATCGCGCACGGGATTGCCAAGGGTGACCGGGTGGCGCTGGTTGCTGAAACCGGGCCGGAATTTGCCGCGCTGTTCTGCGGCTGCATCTATGCCGGCGCCTGGCCGGTGCCGCTGCCGCTGCCGACCAGCTTTGGCGGCAAGGACAGCTATATCGATCAGCTCGCGGTGCAGTTGGCCTCGAGCGACCCCAAAGTACTGTTTTACCCTGCTGAAATTTCCGAGATGGCGAAGGCCGCTGCTGCGCGGCAGAATTGCCAGGGGATTGCCTGGGAAGATTTTGCGCAGCAAGCCGCGCCGACCACCGACCTGCCACCCGCGGATACCGCCGATATCTGCTATTTGCAGTATTCCAGCGGCTCGACCCGGTTCCCGCACGGCGTTGCGGTCACGCACGCATCGCTGCTGAACAATCTGGCCGGGCACGGTGAAGGGATGGAAGTCAGCGGCGATGATCGCTGCGTTTCGTGGCTGCCGTGGTATCACGATATGGGGCTGGTCGGCTGTTTCCTCTCGCCGATCGCCAATCAGGTCTCGGCCGATTACCTCAAGACTGAGGATTTTGCGCGGCGTCCGCTCGCCTGGCTCGACATGATCAGCCGCAATCCGGGCACTACCCTCTCCTATTCGCCGACTTTCGGTTATGACATCTGCGCGCGGCGCATTTCCAGCCAGAGCAATGTTGCTGACCGCTTTGACCTGTCGCGCTGGCGGGTGGCGGGCAACGGCGCGGATATGATCCGGCCTGACGTGATGCAAGGGTTCGTCAATGCCTTTGCCGGCGCGGGCTTCAAGGCCGGAGCGTTCCTGCCCTCGTATGGTCTCGCCGAAGCGACACTGGCGGTTACGATCATGCCGCCGGGCGAAGGCATCCGCGTCGAACTGGTCGAAGAGGAGCGCCTCTCGGGCACCCCGCGCGATCTTTCCCGTCCGGCCCGCTACCGCGCGATCGTCAACTGCGGCAAAGCGGTCAAAGACATGGCGCTCGAAATCCGCGGCGAAGCGGGCAACCCGCTGGCCGATCACCACATCGGCAAGGTCTGGTGCAAGGGCCCGAGCGTCATGCATTCGTACTTCCGCGACGCCGCCTCGACCGCCGAATGCCTGGTGGACGGCTGGCTTGATACGGGCGACATGGGCTACCTGGTCGATGGCTATCTGTTTATCGTTGGCCGCGCGAAAGATATGATCATCATCAACGGCAAGAATCACTGGCCGCAAGATATCGAATGGGCGGTCGAGCAATTGCCGGGCTTCCATCAGGGCGATATCGCGGCCTTCTCGGTCGAAACCGAATCTGGTGAGGAAGTGCCCGCGGTGCTGGTTCACTGCCGCGTTTCCGATCCCGAAGAACGGATCAAGCTGCACAACCAGATCCGCGACAAGGTCCGCTCGATCACGGGCATGAACTGCGTGATCGAACTGGTCCCCCCCCGCACCCTGCCGCGCACCTCGTCAGGCAAGCTCAGCCGCGCCAAGGCGAAGACGCTGTATCTGTCGGGCGAGATCGAGCCGTTCAAGCTGGCTGCTTGAACGCTCAGCCGAGCTGCCCCAGCATCAGCCCGCCCAGCGCGGCTGCGCCCAGCACGCGGATGATGCTCCACCGGGCGCAGAAGATGAGCGCTGCGGCGAGCGTGGCCAGCAATGCGGCGCGCCAATCGAAGCTGGCCAATTGCGGCAATTCGATCTGCCACGCGCCCAGCGTCACCTTTTCGCTCGCGCGGAACAGCACGTGAAGCGCAAACCATAACGACAGGTTGGCGATCACGCCCACCACTGCCGCAGTAATCGCGGCGAGCCCGCCTTTGAGCCGCTTTGCGTGCTCAAGCCGCTCCATCCACGGGGCGAGCGCGAAAATCCACACGAAGCACGGCACGAAGGTGACCCAGGTGGTCAGCCCCGCACCGAGCAGGCCGGCGACCAGCGGTGGAAGCGTTCCGGGGCTGCGCAGCGCGGCAAGGTAACCCACGAATTGCGTGACCATATCAGCGGCCTCGGCGTAGTCTCCGCGAGCCCCAGCCCGTCAGCCATTTCGCCCGCGCTGAGCCAGCCGAAGCCCGAGACCGCCTGCTGCGCCATATAGGCCAGCACCGCATAGGCCCCGCCAAAGGTCACCACCGCGAGCTTGGAAAAGAACACCCCGATCTGCCACAGCACGTGCTCCGGCCCGAGCGTGAGCCACACCGCAAGCATCGGTGCCGCCCACACCGCGCCGCCGATCAGCACTGCGCCAAGGCTGGTCCGCCACGGTCGGGGCGCGAACTCCGGAAGGGGACCGGCTGGCTTCAAGGCGAGCCAATCCGGCCGCAGCGCCGCGACAATCGCGCCCGCCAGTCCTGCACCCAGCACCACCAGCGGAAATGGCAGCGCCAGCACGAACAGCCCGGCAAAGGCCAGCCCGGCAATCCAGCGTTTGAACGTGGTGTTAAGCGCCCGCCCGGCGACGCGCAGCAGCGCCTGCACGACAATTGCCAGCACCGCCGCCTTGATCCCCAGGAACAGCGCCGCAAACCATTCGAGCTGCGCCGCGAGACCATACAGCATCGACAGCGCCAAAATCACCAGCGCACCGGGGATCACGAACAACAGCCCAGCCGCCAGCCCGCCCTTTACCCCGTGAAGCTTCCACCCGATCCACACCGCCAGTTGCTGCGCCTCTGGCCCAGGCAGCAAGTGGCACAGGTTAAGCGCGTGGAGGTACTGCTCCTCGCTCACCCACTGGCGCTGCTCGACGATTTCGCGGTGCATCAGCGCGATCTGGCCGACCGGGCCGCCGAAGCTGAGGCAGCCAATCCGCGCCGATACGCGGACGAGTTCCGCGAATGTCGGGACTGGAAAAGAGCTAGCCATGCAGCAATATACCTTTCCGTCTGCGCTCGCAGACTACCGAAAGGCAACGCTTGGGCCAGAAGTCGTCCTGTGCCTGACCGGGAGGTTGCTTCGCCCCGGTAGCAATCGACTATCGCGCCGCCTCGCGCCATGCAACACTGCAGTTACGCTTGCTCGCCCTGTCTTATCTTGATAATACA
>JANMCG010000100.1:0-2097 GCA_031361075.1 Novosphingobium sp.
TCAGCTTGATTGCCTCGGCATGCCCGGTTCCGCCGCCGCAAACCTGCTTGTAGGTCGGGTTGGGGTTCGCGCCGCCGATGTAGCCGCTTTCGACTGCGCTGACCCCGTGAATACTGGTGAACACCGCCTCGACGCACCAGAAACAGCCGCCGGCAATGATGGCTTCGGCCATGCTAATTCTCCTAATCCGATTGGTTCCGACCCAAGATGGGTCGCGCCGGGTCATTCGGCAATGGTGGACTTGGCGTTACAAGCGAAATATGCGGGCGGCCATGAGCACGCTAACTGTCGCCGCACTGCAATTGCCGCTGGGTTCGTCCGACGAGGGCGAGAATATTGGCGCTGTATCAGCGCTGGTCGAGGCAGCGGCCACGCAAGGCGCGCAAGTGGTGCTACCGCCTGAGCTGTTTTCTGGGCCGTATCTTTGCAAGACCGAGGATGAGGCATTGTTCGCGCTTGCCCGGCCGGTCGCCGAGCATCCCTCGGTGGTGGCGATGCAGGCGCTGGCACGTGGCCTGAAAATCGCAATCCCGACCAGCTTTTTTGAACGTGAAGGGCCGCATTACTACAACACCCTGGCGATGATCGGGCCCGATGGGGCGATTATGGGGACATATCGCAAGAGCCATATTCCCGATGGTCCGGGCTATGAGGAAAAGTATTACTTCCGCCCCGGCAATGATGGCTTCAAGGTCTGGGACCTGTTCGGACACAAGCTTGGCGTGGGGATCTGCTGGGACCAGTGGTACCCCGAATGCGCGCGGGTGATGGCGCTGCTGGGCGCCGAAGTGCTGCTTTATCCCACCGCGATCGGCTCCGAACCGTACGACACCGCGCTCGATACCAGCCGGATGTGGCGCCGCGCGATGCAGGGCCATGCGGTGTCGAACTGCATGCCGGTGATCGCCGCCAACCGGATCGGGCTGGAGGACGGGCAGAACTTTTACGGGCACTCGTTCATTGCCGACGAATGGGGTGATCTGGTGGCCGAATTTGGCTCCGCTGCAACGGGCGTACTGGTGGCCCAGCTCGATCTGGCCCGCGCCGCGCGCCACCGCGCCGGGATGGGCTTTTTCCGCGATCGCCGCCCGCAGCTTTACGGCCGGATCGCGCAGGATATCTGACATGGCGCGGTCCCGTAACCAGGCAACGCGCTACCTCGTGGCCTTGGGATCGAACCAGCGCCACCAGTGGTTCGGCCTGCCCGAGCGGGTGCTGGCGGCGGCAATGCTGGCGCTCGACCACAAAGATTTGCAGCTTGAGCGGGCCGGGCCAATGGTGCGCAGCGCGCCGCTGGGCCCCTCACGGCGGCGCTATGCCAACGGCGCGGCGATCATCAAGACCAAGCTAACCCCGCCCGCCATGCTGGCCCGGATGAAGGCGATCGAAGCTAAATTTGGCCGCCGCCGGGGCGGCCAACGCTGGTCCGCGCGCGTGCTCGACCTCGATCTGGTGCTATGGAGCGGCGGGATGTGGACCGCCGCTGATCTGGTTATCCCGCACCCTCAATTCCGCACCCGCAGCTTCGTACTCGGCCCGGCCTGCGCGATTGCCGGCCGGTGGCGCGATCCGCTGACCGGGCTAAGCTTGCGCCAACTGCATGCCCGCCTGATGCAACCTGTACCCAGGGGCGCTTGACCCGCCCGAACCATGCCCCTAGGGCACGCCGCGTGGAAGGGCCCTTAGCTCAGTCGGTAGAGCAACTGACTTTTAATCAGTAGGTCGCTGGTTCGAACCCAGCAGGGCTCACCACGTTTGCCCGGGCGATCATAAGCCCCGCGCATCGCTCAGAAAAATCCGGCGGCAAGCGCGAAAGCCATAGACGCGGACTGGAATAGAACATATAGCGAACACATGGCGCAGAAGTCGATTCTTGAAAAGCTGGCTGTGCTCAGTGACGCGGCTAAGTACGATGCGTCGTGTGCGTCAAGCTCTGCGCCCAAGCGCAACTCGGCGGATGGGAAGGGGCTCGGCTCGACTGAGGGGATGGGGATTTGCCACAGCTATGCGCCCGATGGCCGGTGCATTTCGCTGCTAAAAATCCTGATGACCAATTTCTGCATTTTCGATTGTGCTTATTGTATCAACCGCGTCTCG
>JANMCG010000145.1:0-5780 GCA_031361075.1 Novosphingobium sp.
CTGCCTGAGGCCCCCGCCTTCGCGGGGGAGCTGGTTTGGTTCGCGGGGGAGCGCGATTGGTTCGCGGAGGATTGCAGCCCAGCCACAGTCCCCTCAACCAGATCCAGATAAACCAGCCCATCGGCCAGCTTCAGCGCCTGCTCAAAACTGTCCGCCAGCCGGGTTTCGATCCCTTCCCGCACCGCGATCCGGTCCACCACCACTTCAAGGTCGTGCTTGTACTTCTTGTCGAGCGCGGGGGCGTCCTCGATCGCGTAGATTTCGCCATCGATCCGCACCCGGGTGTAGCCGGCCTTCTGCCATTCGGCCAATTCCTTGCGGTATTCACCCTTGCGCCCGCGCACCGCCGGGGCGAGCAGATAGGCGCGGGTTCCTTCGGGCAAGGCCATCACCCGGTCGACCATCTGGCTGACGGTCTGCGCGGCTATCGGCAGGCCGGTAGCGGGCGAATAGGGCACCCCGACCCGCGCCCACAACAGGCGCATGTAATCGTAGATTTCGGTCACCGTTGCCACGGTGCTGCGCGGATTGCGGCTGGTGGTCTTCTGCTCGATGCTGATTGCGGGCGACAAGCCGTCGATATGTTCGACATCGGGCTTCTGCATCATCTCGAGGAACTGGCGGGCATAGGCCGACAGGCTCTCGACATACCGGCGCTGCCCTTCGGCATATATCGTGTCGAACGCCAGGCTGCTTTTGCCGGAGCCCGAAAGCCCGGTGATCACGATCAGGCTATCGCGCGGCAGCGTGACGTCGAACCCTTTGAGGTTGTGCTCGCGCGCGCCGCGCACGACTATATGGGAGAGGGACATGGCGCGGGTCTGTTCCACGTCTGTTCGATTCTGGCAAGGGGGAGCGCCCTGCCCTTTCGATCAGGACAGAAAGCGGTCTTGCGGATGACCGGCGTGGCGCACGCACTCGCCCCTGAAATCATAAGGCACCGCATCGGCGCAATCGGGCCAGTGCCCGCTTTCCAGCCAGTAATCCACCAACCCCAGCCGCGCACAGACTGTCACGAAGCGCGGGTCAGCGCGCAGCGCGGTGTAAGCCGCCGGGAACAGCAGCAGCGTGCGATAGGCGTGAGTGCCCATCACATCGCGCGGGCTGCCGCAGGGGCCGAAGCTGCTGCGCTCGAGCAGCGCAAAGGTTTCATCGACAAACCCCAGCTCGGCCGCGATCACCCCGACTTGCGGATCGATATGCCCGGTGGCGTCGGCGCGGCGGGCGATCACATCGAACATATGACGCCGCCCGGCGGGATCGGACGCGCGCATCACGCGGGCAAAGGCGATCACGCCCACGTGTTCGCGCAACGGATATAGCGCCAGCCGCGCCGGATCGGTCAGCCGGGCGACCGCCGCCCAATCCTGCCGGTGGACATGCGCCTGGATCTGCACCGCCACGCTGTGGTGGCTATCGGGCCACTTGTTGCGGACGTGCTCCATCGCCGCCAGCGCCCGGTCCCACTGCCCGGCGAACCACAGCGCCTGACCGTAAAGCCCCATGGCGAACGGATTGAGCGGATCGAGCTGCGCAGCGCTTTCAGCAACCTCCACCGCCGCCGCGCTGCGTCCGGTGCATTCGAGAAAATAGGCCCGGGTGGTAAGGAAATCGACCGAGGCGCGGCTCGCCTCGGTGGCCCGATTCAGCATCGCTTCCTGCGCGCCGAGCGCGCCGAATGGCGCCAGCAGTTCCCAACGCGCAGCCAGGGCATCGGGGTGGCCTGGATCGAGCGCCTCGCTGCGCGCAAGCTCTGCGGTGATCGCCTGACGCACGGTAGCGCGCCGATCATAGGGGCAATGCATCATCAGTTCGGCCCGGCGATAGGCCAGCGTCGCCCAACCGGCAGCGAACCCGCTTGCCATCCTCGTCACCTGCTCGAGCGAAGCGACGTTGCGGGCCATCAAGGCCGGGCTGGTGACGCGTTCCTTTGCGCGCAGATAGAGATCGTAAATCGCGGGATCGACCGGCGCGACCTCCTTTGCGGCAAACTCTATCTTCAGCGCGTCGGCAATCGCTTCGGCAATCTCGTCTTGCAGGGCAAAGATGTCTTCCAGCCCCCGGTCATAGCGCTGCGACCACAGATTGACCTGGCTTGCGCAGTCCAGCAGGTGCGCCGAAACCCGGATCCTGCCGCCCGATCGCTGGATCGATCCGTCCAGGATATGCGTGGCGTTGAGCCTGCTCGCGGCATGGGGCTTGTCGCTTGCGCGAAACTGAAAACTGGAAGTGCGGCCGATCGCGGTCAGCTTGGAATGGCGCGTGATACGGGTCAGGATTTCGTCGGAAACGCCATCGCAAAAATAGGTCAGTTCCGGATCGCTGGACAGATTGTCGAAGGGCAGGACGGCCAATATGGCCTGCGATGAAGGTCGTTCGGACCGGCCAATGCCTGCCCCCGTGCCGGTGGCGCTTCGTTCGCCAGCCGATTGGGTCGCCTCCAGCCGATAGCCAAGCCCCCGGATCGTGACCAGCCGGTCCGCCGCCTGCCCCAGCGCCTTGCGCAGCGCCGCAATGTGGACCTGGATCGCGTTCTCCTCGACCGTGACCCCCGGCCAGACCGCCTCCATCAACTCGTCCTTGGTGACCAGCTTGCCGCGCGCCTGCGCCAGCGTGGACAGCAGCGCGAGCGCCTTCGAGCCTAGTGGCAGGCGCTGCCCATCGTGCAACAATTGGCGATCGGGTTGCAGGACCAGATGGCCGATCCCGAACTCCTCGGCTTGCCCCATTTACGGCCCCCGGCTGCAATCCATTGCGGATTAATGCAATTCCCCCAACCCGTCCAATTCAGAATCCGGCGCAGGAAAATTCAGGAAACTTCAGGCTGCGGCCAAGGACGAGCGGCGCGCAATGCTGCAGCAAGGTGCTCCGGAGACAGCTCCGACCTTGAAGGGGACCAACCATGAACAGCTTGACCAAACTCATCCTTTCGGCGACCGCGCTTAGCCTGATGGCGACCGCTGCCCAGGCGCAGACTTTCACGTTCCAGAGCACCCAGACCAAGGCCGTCGCGACCGGCAGCACCGCGCCCGACGGCACCCCGTTTGGCGGTCTGTTCCAGACCGGCACCCAGGTGATTACCATGGCCGGCGGCAAACAGGTGAGCGAGACCTTCACCTGCATCGGCTCGACCCAGCCGCCGCGCGACGCGGTGTTCCAGTTCAGCACGGTGTGCGACTCCACTGGGCCGAGCGGCGACGCCTCGTCGGTCTGGGGCTGCAACTTCCTCAACCGCGAGCGCACCGAAGTGGCCTGCGTGGGCGGGATCTATGGTCGCTCGGGCAGCTATGCCGCGAAGCGCGGCACTGTGACCTGGCACGGCGTGAACGGGAGCGGATCGGGTACGGGTCAGTGGAATAACTGACCCGCACTGGCGCGGGGCGGGTGCTGCGACCCGGCCCGCCCCGCGCCACACTTTTGCGGTTTGCGCTGGCTTGCGAAGGCGCGCAGACTGGGCGGAGGGCGAACGCGCCCGATAATCAGGTCGCGAGATATTCCGATCTCCCCGCCGATGCGGGCGAGACAGGCTTGGCTTGCGTAGCTCTCTGGCAAGCCAGTCTCGAGGTTCCGTCCCTGGAGAGTGAAAGGAACGCACCAATGGCAGCCGATCGCATTCTCAATATGAAAGCAAAGGTCACCTCTTCCTGGTCACCGTCGGGCAAGCTCGGAGCGGTCGTGGAGTGGAGCCAGGCCGGCGCGACTGGATTGGGCGGCGGGAGCCGGGTAGACAGCAGCGGCAACATCGATCTTTTTAATATGCCGTGGGACACCCAGTGGACCGACAACGTGCTGATCCGCATCCACCTTGAATCCCACATGACCGACCAGAACAACCGGCCTCTGCCGACCCGCTTTGCGAAGCCCGACGAAGGCAAGGACCCGGTCGGCTGCGGCTGGTTCATGGCCCAATGCGGGGGTCCGGTGACCGGCAATCCGCAGAATGTCATGATGCGCCCCGACAACGACAATCAGATCCAGATCAATGATATGCGCAATTCGCGATTGAAGGGCGGCACCAATCCGCCCGACAATGTCCCCTATGCCTGGGCGGTGCGGATTGCCGTGCAGACTGCGTCGGAGTTGCAGTTCTTTACGCTCGATCCGGAGACCAGTCCCAAGGGCACGGGGATCAGCCCGATCGACGATGACTGTGAAGCGGACGAAGCCTGATCGATCAGGACGAACGGGCTTGAAGATAGGCGGGGTGGCGATAACCCCGCCTGTCCAGTTCGACTTCAAGCGCTTTCGCCTGGGCCTGGTTGCGGAGCCGCCGCGCCAGCAGGTAGCGCAAGCGCAGGAGACGTGAATCCTGGTTGTCCGCGCTGCGCGACAGTTCAGCCTGCGCCCGTTCCCATACTTCGCGGGCCTCGCGCGGCCGGGCAAGCCGCGCAAGTGCAGCGCCTTCAAGGATCGCTGCGGAACTCGAAGTGAGCAGCATATTACCTGATCGCGCCGTTGACGCATTGTTGTCGCGCAAGACGATGGCGTGTGCGGTATCTCGCGCCTGTTCGAAGTGGCCCGCCGCGAACGCAATGCGAGCGCCGTAGAAGTCTGTGAGCGAGCGCAATTCGACCGTCCAGACGACGTTCTTGGGGTCTTCGGTCACCAAGCGCGCGAGCATTGCCTCAGCCTCGCGCTGCGCCGTGACTGCCTGCCCCATTTTACCGCGATAGAACAGGATGTCGGTCTGCGAATTCTTGGCACGCAGCTCGTTTTCCTGCCAATTGGCGTTACTTGGCTCCAGTTTGCGCAGTTTGGCAAAAGCTTCGAGCGAAGTTCCGATCGACGCTTCGGCCAGATCGAGATGGCCGTCGATTTCCTCAAGTTGCGCTACGTTCTGCCACGCGACGGCCAGGACGAACAAGGCACTGGTATTGCCCGGATCGCGTGCCAGCACGGTCCGATAGATCGCAATTTCCCGCTGGTGCAAGCCGATCGCTTCCCGCGTCTGGTTCAGCCTTGCGCGCGCCTTGCCCAGCCAGTCGATCGCGCCGCCGATTTCGACTTGACGCGCGGCGCTATACGGCTCGCGCAACGCGACGGCCTCGCGCTTGCGCAGCGCGTCGGCAAACGCGCGGTCGGCCTCGGCGAAATGGGCCTGGCCGAAATAGAGCGTGCCGAGATTGGTCTGGGCGTAGGAAACCTCCATCAGCCATTCCGGCTTGTGCGGATCGAGCGCCACCAAGCGGTCTGCCAGGCGTTTGTATTCGCCCCACTGCTCTTCGGCCTCTTTGATCTCGCCGCGCTCGTTCGCCACCTCGCCCACCCAGAACACACTCTGCGCATGATCGAAAATCCGCTGCGGATTGTCCGGATCGCGCGCGAGTTGCTCGGCGGTGGTCGCGGCGGCCTGGCGGAAGGCGGTCAGCCCGCCGACGCTGTCGCCGCGGATGTTGCGGACTTCGCCGACGAGGTGCAGCGCGCGGCTGCGGCGGCCGAGGGCGTCGCCGTCGAGGCTGCCGGGGTTCTGCCCCGCGTAATACTTGAGCGCGCGCTTGCCGACCACGTCGAGCGCGTCGAGCCGACCCACGGGTTCGAGCTTCTCGCGCAGGTCGGTGAGCATGAATTCGACCAGCCCATCGGATTCGGCGCGCTGGTGATCGGCCTCGTTGCGTGCGCGTACCGCCACCACGGTGAGGCCGCTCATCACTAGCGCCAGCGACAACGAGGCCGCGACCACCAGCCGCGTCCGGATCGCCCGGCGACGCTCGTCGCGATTGACCAGCTCATCCAGCCCCACACCCAACATCGCGGCCACGAGCTTCAGCTTGGCGCGGCGC
>JANMCG010000003.1:0-13824 GCA_031361075.1 Novosphingobium sp.
GTACGCAGCAGACGGTGATCGGCGCGCGGCTCAACTGGCTTGATCAGACCGCGCAGCGGCGCGAGCAGACCGGGTTCCTGCGCAGTCAGGAAGAAGCCGGCCAAGGAGGCACCGACTTGTCGCTCGCGGTATCACAGTTGCGGCAGACGATGACCGTGCTTGAGGCCAGCCAAACCAGCTTCACCCGGCTCGCCGGGCTGTCGCTGTTTGCCCTGCTGCGCTGATCCGCGCGCCGGTCTGATTTACGCTTTTCGGGGGATTTGAGCAATGTATGCGATTGCAGGTATCGTCATCCTGATCGTGATGGTGTTCGGCGGCTTTGCCATTACCGGCGGCGCGCTGGGCCCGGTGATGGAAGCCATCCCGCACGAGATGCTGATCATCATGGGCGCGGCGCTCGGCGCCTTAGTGACCGGCAATAATATGCACGGTATCAAAGGTTTTTTCGGCGGCTTTGGCAAAGTGATGAAAGGTCCGAGGCACACCAAACAGGATCACATTGACGTGATTATCCTGACCACCAAGTTGATGAAGTTGCTGCGCGCCGAAGGCCCGGTGGCGCTGGAAACGCATGTCACCGAACCCGCCAATTCGCCAATCTTCGCCGAATTTCCGCGTCTGCTCGCTAACAAGCCGTTGATCGCGCTGATCGCCGATACGTTGACCTTGATCGTGGTCTCGTCGGGCACGCTCGAGGTTCACGCCGTCGAAGAGGTGATGGACAATGCGCTGAAACAGCATTTCCACGAATGCCACGAACCGCAGCACGCGCTGGCCAGTCTGGCTGATGCACTGCCTGCCTTGGGAATCGTGGCGGCGGTGCTTGGCGTGGTCAAGACGATGGGCTCGATCGACAAGCCACCGTCCGTTCTGGGCGCGATGATCGGCTCAGCTTTGGTCGGCACTTTCATGGGGGTGCTGCTGGCTTACGGGATAGTCGCGCCGCTGGCCGGGCGGCTCAAGCAAGTGATCGAGGCCGACGAACAGATCTTCCACGCGGTCAAACAAGTGATCATTGCAAGCCTGCACGGCTGGCCGCAGCCGCTCGTGGTCGAAAGCGCTCGCTCGGGGCTGGGCCACGATTTCCGCCCGGGCCTGTCCGATCTGCTCGACGCGATGCGGGGGCGATGAGGTGATTTGTCTCTCGCACAGGCGCAAAGGCGCAAAGATCTTGCCCCAGTGGCCAAGCCGGTTCCATCTGACGAGCATGTCATTTGCTGCCGGCTTCGGAATGGCAGCCAGCCTCGCCCAAAGCCAAACGCTTTTGCGGCTTTGCGGCTTTGCGAGAGCCCAAAAACGCACGCCGCCAAACGCAGGGGTCTGACCAATGGCCGCCCCTAAAGCCGGCAAGATCGAGTCGCCGCGCCCGATCATTGTCAAAAAGATCATCGTGGTCGCCGCTGGGCACCACGGCGGCGCGTGGAAAGTGGCCTATGCCGATTTCGTCACCGCCATGATGGCGTTCTTCTTGCTGTTGTGGCTGCTGGGGGCAACCACTGAAAAACAACGCAAGGGCGTCGCCGATTATTTCACACCCACGCTTGTTAAAATGAAGCAACAAAGCGCTGGGTCGAACGGGCTGCTCGGCGGATCGTCGATTGCCGAGGTGGACAATTACCCCAACCGCGCCGGGCAGACCGGCAACAAAGCGCTAACTATCCCGCGCGATGCCACCGGCGGAGCCAAAGAAGGCGCCGAACGGATCAAGCAGGTCAGCAAAATGCAGGAACGGCTCACGGCCAAGCTGGCGAGCAGTCCCAAATTGTCGCGGCTGGCCAAGCAGGTGCGGATGATCGATACCACCGAAGGCATCCGGATCGATCTGGTTGACGATGCCGATTTCTCGATGTTCCAGCTCGGCACCACCGTACTTACCCCCGATGCCGCCGCGCTGCTCGATGCGATCGGCCAGCTGCTCGGCTCCGAACCTGGCGGGGTGTCGGTGCGCGGCCACACCGACGCTTTGCCGTGGAATGGTGGGATCGGCGCGAACAACTGGTCGCTGTCAGCCGGACGTGCCGAGGCGACGCGGCAGGCATTGTTGGCCGACGGCATCGGCGAAGCACGGTTCCGCAAAATCGAAGGCGTTGCCGACCGCGAACCCCTGATCCGCGACAAACCCGGCGATCCGCGCAACCGGCGGATTTCTATCCTGCTGATGCGTTAATCCACCCAGCCTTGCGCGCGGGTCACGGCTTTGTTCCACTTCGCATACATGACAGCGCGGCGATCTTCGGGCATGGCGGGCTGCCAGCGTTTATCAACGCCCCAGTTGGCGGTGATCTCGTCAGTGGATTGCCAATAGCCCACCGCCAGACCGGCAGCGTAGGCAGCACCCAGCGCGGTTGTTTCAATCACTTTAGGGCGGACCACGGGCACACCCAGAATATCCGCTTGGAACTGCATCAGCAGCTCGTTGACCACCATTCCGCCGTCAGTCCGCAACTCGACAATTTCGACGCCTGAATCGCGGGTCATCGCGTCGACCACTTCGCGCACTTGAAACGCCACCGCCTCGAGCGCGGCGCGGGCAATGTGGGCCTTGGTCACGAACCGGGTCAGCCCGGCGATCACCCCGCGCGCGCGATCGTCCCAGTGCGGCGCGTAAAGACCCGAAAAGGCCGGGACACAGTAGACGTCGCCATTATCAGCCACGCTGGCGGCCAGCGCCTCGATCTCGGCAGCGTGCTGGATAAGCCCGAGATTGTCGCGCAGCCATTGGACCAGTGCGCCTGCAATCGGGATCGACCCTTCGAGCGCGTAGACCGGCGCGGCGTCGCCCAATTTGTACGCCAGCGTAGTCAGCAGGCCCGAGGTCGACGGGAACGGTTGCGTGCCAGTATTCATCAACATGAAGCAGCCGGTGCCATAGGTATTCTTGGCCTCGCCGGGCGCAAGGCAGGCCTGCCCGAACAGCGCGGCCTGCTGATCACCCAGCAGCCCGGCCAGTGGCACCCCTGCAAGCACGCCGGAACACGTTCCGTAAACTTCGCTTGATGAGCAAATTTCGGGCAGACAGGCGCGCGGCACCCGCATCAGCGAGAGAATTTCTGCCTCCCAATCGAGCGTGGCCAGATCCATCAGCTGCGTGCGCGAGGCGTTGGTAACGTCGGTGACGTGCCGCCCGGTCAGGTTCCACGCCAGCCATGTGTCGACCGTGCCGAACAACAGCTCGCCCGCCTCGGCGCGGGCACGCGCGCCAGGAACGGTATCGAGCAGCCACGCAAGCTTGAGCCCAGAGAAATAGGTTGCCAGCGGCAGTCCAGTCTTGGCGCGCAGCCGGTCTTGGCCGCCGTCTTGCTCAAGCTGCGCCACCAAGTCCGAAGTGCGCGTGTCCATCCAGACCAGAGCATTGTGCACCGGCTGACCGCTAACCTTATCCCACAACACGGCGGTTTCGCGTTGGTTAGTAATGCCGACTGCGGCCAGATCGGCAGTGGTCAGCCCGGCTTTGGCCAAGGCCCCCGCCACTACCGTTTGTGTCTTGGCCCAGATTTCGCCAGCGTCATGCTCGACCCAGCCGGGTTGCGGCATGATCTGCGCGTGTTCACACTGCTCGGCCGCAATCACGCGGCCGCGCTGGTCGAATACCATAAACCGTGTGCTGGTCGTACCCTGATCGATTGCGCCGATATACCGCGTCATGTCTGCTCCTCATCCCGCTGCGGGGCTATGCCAAGCACCGCGCCGCTGCAAGGTTGAAGCGCGCTGTGCGGGTTAGCGGCGAAACACTTTGCAGCGCGGGCAAGATCTGACATCTTGTTGCCGATGCGGTACGGTCAGATCTCGCTTAGGCGCGTTGCAAAGGCACTGGCCGCCGTGCTGGGGCTGATCGCTGCGCCGCTTAGCGCTGCCCCGCCGGTCGTATTGCGCGCGCTGCCCCCGCCGCTGGTGCTTGCGCCGGCACCGCAGCCTCCCCCGCCTGCTCGGGCCGCGCCATTAGCTAACAGCGCCAAGATTTACCTCTCGGCCGATGGGGCGACGATCTACATCATCGGCGCAATCATGGATGACAGCTTCCTGCGGTTCGATGCCGTCCTGCTCGGTGGGCCGAAGGTCACCACTGTGTTCTTGTCCTCGCCCGGCGGATTGACGCTCGAAGGACGGCTGATCGCAGCCCTGGTGCGCAAGCGCGGGCTCAGCACTTATGTCGAACATTACTGCGCTTCGGCCTGCACGCAGATCTTCGTTGCGGGGCGTGAGCGGGTTATCGGGACCGAGGGTGAACTGGGGTTCCATCAGGCGGTGGGCATCGATGCGGCGGGCGAAACATCGGCACTGGCGGCTGCCAGCACCCGCAAGCTCACCCCGCTGACGGTGTTCGGAATCAACGGCAACGATACCTTGCGGCTGGCTTATGAACAGGCCGGGATCGATCCAGCGTTCATCGCCAAAGCGCTCGCGCGCAGCCACGACGATATGTGGCTGCCGTCTCCGACCGAATTGCGCGCGGCGAAAGTGATCACGCGGCAGGCTGACCGCGCCGAGCTGTCGGTGCCGGTCGGCAGCGTCAGCCATGCGCAAATCCGGGCGCTGGTTGCGCCGCGTCCGCTGTGGAACGCCGCGGCCAGCGCTTTGCCCGAAGCCTACGCGCAGGGTCTGAACGATGCCTGGCGGCGGGCAAATTCGGGCAGCGATCCCGACAGCGCGCTAAGCGCGGGGCGCGCGGCGATTGTGGTGGCGGCGTGGTCGATGCTGGCCACCGCGAGCGATCCGCTGCTTGACCAGATGCTGTTGCTTTATGCCGGTGCGGCCCGCGTGCAGCGGCTCAGCAATTATCCGCTGTGCAAGGAAGCAGTGGAGGCGATCAACGCTCCGCTCGATGCGGTCGACCGCGCGTTCGAACAATCAGAAGATGAATTGCTAATTGCCCTGTTTGCCGCGCCCGATCGCGTGCCAGCACTGAGCCTAAAAGATGCCCGCAAGACGTTTGAACGCGAGATCGTGCCGCAAATGGTGCGCAGCTATCTGGCGACCGATCCGCAATCCACCTCGTCCAGCTGCCGGCTGGGTTACAAAATTTTCGAGGCGATCGACCAATTGCCGGGCAAGCAGCGGATCAGGGCTTATCGCGCCTTGCTGTCTTTGCCCGAGATGGCGGCGCACTGACCTTGCGCTTGGCGGCAATCAGTTCGCGCGCTGGCGCAGCGGCGAAGGATTGAGCCTGGCGCGCGCGGGTGGCCAGTGCCGCAAGGTAAAACTCGGCGAGACCCAAACTTGCGGTTTCGGTTTTGCTCCAGCCTTGACCAAACAAAAAAGTCCGAAATTGTTCGGCAGGCGCTCCGGTGATGGTCGGCACCTCCATCAGTTCGGCACGATGTTGTTCGAAATACGTTTCAATCGGCGCAGTACCGCGTCCTTTTGAATCGAGCGCCTGCGCCATCCCGGCCCGCATCAGCTCGTTCATTGCGTAGCTGGTGGCGGCGTCCGAACGCCCCAGCGACCAGTCAAACGGAGCGCTGCACCGAGCGCGGGCCTCGTCAACCAGCCGGTCAATCACTTTAAGGTTGCGCGAACTGCCATGATACTTGGCGCCAGAGGCCACTTCGCGCTGGAACAGCAGCAGGGCCATTTCGCGGTCATCGCTCGACAATTGATCAAAGACGCACTGCACCTTGTCGCTTGGCACCGCCCCGGCAGCCGCTGCGGCTGGCAGCTCAGCTGAAGCCATTCCAGCCAGGCCAGCAACCAGCAATAGTCGCACCAAGCCGCTATTCCAGCGTGATTTATGCAAGCCTGTCAGAGCCTTCAACCGATCGTATGGCATGCAGTATGATGACGCGTCAGCGCCGCGCTGTCGAGAACTAGCGCGGGATAAAAAAACCGGCCCGGCGGTCAGGGGAACCACCGGGCCGGGCCTGGACCATTGCAGGCAAAGCCTGGCCGGGCTTAACGCAGCAGCGTCAGGACATTTTGCTGACTTTGATTGGCCTGCGCGATCATCGCGGTCGAGGCTTGGCTGAGGATTTGCGCCTTGGCCATTGCGGTGGTTTCGGCCGAATAGTCGGTATCTTCGATCCGGCTGCGCGCATCGGCCAGGTTCGTCGAATTGCTGGTCAGGGTGTTGACCACCGATTCCAGCCGGTTTTGCCCCGCACCCAGCGTCGCGCGCGAGCTGGAAATCGCGCCCAGTTCGGTATCGAGTGTCCCGAGCAAAGTGTTGGCAGCAGCCGCAGTAGCCACGCTGTACGAACCCGCCGCACCGCCGTTGGCCGCCAGCGTCGTCAGGTTGGCCATCGTCAGCGCCACCGTGTCGGCCCCGTTGGCACCTGCTTGCACCGTGACCGTGGCGGTCGAGTTATTAAAAAGCGTCACGCCGTTGAACTTGGTGTTAGTGATGACCTGACCGATCTGCGCGGTCAACTGATCGACTTCGCCTTGCATATAAGTGCGATCAGTCGCGTCGGCGTAAGTGCCCGAGGCCGACTGAACCGCCAGTTCGCGGATCCGCTGCAGCATGTTGGTAACTTCGCCCAGCGACCCTTCTGCGGTCTGTGCCAAAGCGATGCCGTCGTTCGAATTGCGAATCGCCTGGTTCATCCCCTTGACCTGCGAGGTCATGCTGGTGGCGATCGCCATCCCGGCAGCGTCGTCTTTGGCGCTGTTGATGCGTTTGCCGGTCGACAGGCGTTCCATCGCCATGCCAAGCGATTTGGCGGCTGCGTTAGAGGCATTGGCGGCGCGGATCGCGCTGATGTTGGTGTTGATGACGGTCATGAAACAAGCTCCCTTGGAAATAGTCCCTGCGAAGTCAGCCGGGCGGACCATCCGTCGCAGCTGCTACAGCCAAGATCGGCGGGCGTTCGGATTTGTTAAGGGCGAGCGTGGGCTGATGAGCGACGCTGCCGGGCGCACAGCCTAGGGGTTTGCCCGGGGCCTTAAATTACCGAAGCCTTGGACGTTCTGCGCGCACATGTCCCCTCGAAGCATGGTTAATTCCAAGGGGGCGACAATGATTGCAGGGGTATCATCCGGTCAAGCCGAGCGGCAGCACGCACCGCTCGTGCAACGCGCGGCAGCGATTGTCGGGTCGGGCGCGGCGGGATTGAGCGGCGCGCTGCGCTGTATGGGCGAACCTGCCGCACCCGGTCCTGGCCCGAAGGTCAGTCTTGACCGGACCGGCACAGACTTGCTGCGCCGCGACGGCCCGCGCGGGTCGTTTGCGCTGACTTACCGCGATCCCTCCAGCGACGCAGTCCTCGCGGCGCTGCTGGCAACGCTGGCCGCGCCGGGTATGCCGATTGCTTCCGATCCCGAAACGCTGTCAGTGCTGGCCTTGGCCGAGCGGCTGGCGGCAAGCGAAATTCCGGTATTGATTGGCGGACCGACCGGCACTGGCAAAGAAGTGCTCAGCCGGTTTATCCATGCGCGCAGCCCGCGCGCGGCGGGGCCGTTCGTGGCGGTCAACTGCGCCGCGATGCCCGAGACCATGCTCGAGGCGCTGCTGTTCGGCCACCGCAAGGGCGCGTTCACCGGCGCGAGCGAGGCAAATGAAGGGTTTTTCCGCGCTGCTGACGGCGGCACGCTGCTGCTTGACGAAATCGCCGAGATGCCGCTGGCGCTGCAAGCCAAGCTGCTGCGCACGTTGCAAGAGGGCGAAGTGGTGCCGATCGGGTCAACTCAGCCGATCAAGATCGATGTGCGGATCATCGCGTGCGCCAACCGCGATCTCCCGACCGAAGTGGCCGAGGGGCGTTTCCGCGCCGACCTGTTTTACCGGCTTAACGTATTCCCGCTCACGTTGCGGTCACTGCGTGAGCGCCCCCAGGACATCGCCCCGCTGGCCTTTGCCATGGCAATCCGTCACACGCCCCCAACCAAACCGTTGCCTTGGCTGTCCGATGCAGCACTGGCGATGCTCAGGTTGCATGGCTGGCCGGGCAATGTCCGTGAGCTGGAAAACGTGGTGCGCCGCGCGCTGGTGCTGGCCGATGGGCGCAGCGACATTACGCCGCAAGACATAGTGTTTGATCGTCCTGCGCGGCTGGTGGGACAGCCGGCCGCGGTGCACGATGCGACACGGGTGCCGCACCGTCTGTCCAACATCGTGCAGCTATCCGAAGAACGCGCGATCATGGCCACGCTCGATGCCTGCGGCGGCAACCGCATCGCAGCGGCGCGCCAACTGGGGATTTCTGAACGGACGCTGCGCTACCGCCTTGCCGCCTTCCGCGACGCCGGACTTAGCGCTGTAGCCGGAGCCCGTCGATGAGCGGCGGGCTCGGCCCAATCGGCGCAAGCGGCGCCGGCAGCATGGGCGGGATCCAGCAGATCATGGCGATGCGCCAACAAATCCTTGAGCGATCAAACTTGCTGCAGGATGTTCACAAAGCCAACCAGGGTGCGCCCGCAGTTGGCGGACCAGCGGCTGTCCCCAGCGGCGGCTTCGGTGCCGCGCTGACCGATGCGCTGCAGGACGTCGCTGCTTCGCAAAATACCGCGGAGGCACTCTCGGCCGGGTACGAGCGCGGCGAAGCTACCGATATCGCCAAAGTGATGCTGGCTAGGCAGGAAGCCGGGGTCGCGTTTGAAGCCACCCTGCAAGTGCGCAACCGCCTGCTGTCGGCGTACCAAGACATCATGCGGATGGGAGTCTGATAAATGGCTGACCTGATTCCGTCCGTACCCGGCGCACTGGCGCTGGCAGGCGGCACCCCGCTTGACTATTTGCGCGGACTATCATCACAGCCCTTGATGCGCCGCGCTGGGCCGTGGCTGCTTGGTGGCGGCGCGATTGGCGCCGTGGTGCTGACGTGGTCGCTGCTCGCCTCCGCACCGCAGCGCATCCTGTTTTCCGAACTTGACGACCGCGAGCGCGCAGGCATCGTCACCAGCCTCGACAAAGCCGGGATCGCGTACAGCATCGACAACCAGACCGGCACAATGACGGTCGGGCAAGATGATCTCTACAAGGCCCGGATGCTGGTCGCCGCCGATGGTGGGCTGGCCAGTCCCGACCCGACCACCGCGCTCGATAATTTGCCGCTCGGCGCCAGCCGGACGATGGAGGGTGAACATCTGCGCGCCGCGCGCGAACACGAATTGATGCTTACCATTCAGGAAATCGACGGGGTCGAAAGCGTCCGCGTGCATTTGGCCGAAGCGAGCAAGTCGGTGTTCGTGCGCGATGATGCGCCGCCCACCGCTTCGGTGATGGTGCGCATGGCCAAAGGCCGCCAGCTCACCGACAGCCAAGTCGCTGCGGTGGTCAATCTGGTCGCTGGCTCGGTGCCCGGAATGTCGGCTGACGCGGTGCGGGTGGTCGATCAGCGCGGGCAGTTGGTGTCGCAAGCCAGCAGCCCCGATGCCGACCGGCTTGATCTGCAAGCACGGCTGGAAGACAAACTGCGCGCGCAGCTTGATACGCTGCTCGCGCCGATGCTCGGGCTCGGCAATTTCACCAGTGAAATTCAGGTCGAGCTTGATATGGATCAGGTCACGCTGGCGCGCGAAAGCTATGACAAGAACGGCGTGATCCGCTCCGAAACGCAGGAGCAATCGCAAGGCGGCGGCGCGCAGCCCGGCCAGGCGGGCGGCATCCCCGGACAGCTGTCGAATACTCCGCCTCCGGCAACGATTGCGCGCCCGGGCCCACCACTGGCCACTGCGCCAAGCCCGGCGCCCGCGCTTGCTCCCGCTTCTGCGACCACCGGCGGCGATAGCTCTGCCACCCGCACTTACGAACTGGGCCGCGAGGTGTCGGTCGCTAATACTGCGCCGGGCAAGATCAAGCGGATTTCGGTCGCGGTGGCGATCAGTCAGGTCGCTATGAAGCAGACCAAGGCCGCCGATCTTGAGCAGATCAAGGCGCTGGTCAGCGCGGCAATGGGGGTTAATCCCGCCCGCGGCGACCAGATTCAAGTGATGACCCGTAAGTTCGAACCGGTCGAAGACGCTGCGCTTCCGTTCTACGAAGCGCCGTGGTTTGCGGTAATTGTGCGCAGCGTGGTTGCGCTGATCGCGGTGTTACTGGTGCTGCTATTGGGCGTGCGGCCACTGCTCCGCACGCTGCGCCGCGGTGCCAGTGGCGACGGCGCCAACGGCCCCGGCGTGGTCCCTGCGCAAGCCGCGATGCCTGAGATCGATGCCGCAGTGCTGGGCCGCCAGGTGGGTCTGGCGCAGCGCATTGTCGAAGAAAAGCCGGATGACGCCCTGGTCGCGTTACGCGCCTTGCTGGGCCAGAACGCGACAGAGGCAAAGGTATGAGCGCCGCGTTCGCTGCCAATCTGGCCGATCCCGATCGCGCTGCGGTGATGATCATGCTACTCGAAGAGGATCAAGCCGCACAGATTCTTGCGCAACTTGGCCCGGCTGAATTGCAACTGCTCGGCGAGAAAATGTGCGCGCTGGGGCATATTGGCCCCGATCAGATTACGCAGGCAATCAGTGGTTTCGTCGGCAGCACGGGGCAGTCCGGGATCAGCGCGGATGGCCGCACTGCGCAGGTCCGCAGCCTGATGCACAAAGCGGTCGGCCCGGTGAAAGCGGGCAGCCTGATGGAGCGGATTCTGCCGCTTGGCGATCAGGCGGGGCCAGCGATCGAGCTGGCGCGCTGGCTCAATCCCTCGGCACTGATCCCGTTGATAAAAGACGAACACCCGCAAGCGATCGCGGTGCTGCTGCTACAGCTCGATCCACAGATTGCCGCTGCGGTGCTCCACGGACTGCCCGCCACCGCCCAAAGCCAAGTGGTCCACCGGGTCGCGACGCTGGGCGCGGTCAGCGCCGAGACATTCGCCATGCTCGAGCAATTGCTCGAAAGCCGGATCGGTGCGCATCACGGGGCGAGCGCGCTGGCGCTGGGCGGAGCTAAGCAAGCCGCTGACATTATCAATCAGGTCGGCAAGCCGGCCGAGCAGCGGATCATGCCAGCGCTTGCCAAAATCGACAAAGCGCTCGCGCGCGCGATCGAAAACGAGATGTTCAAGTTCGAGCATCTGCTGGTGCTCGATCCGCAAGCGATGGGCATTCTGCTGCGCGAAGTGGAAAGTGAGCTGCTGATCGATGCGCTTAAGGGGACTGACGACGAGCAGCGCGAGGTGTTCTTTCGCGCCATGTCGAGCCGTGCCGCCGACGGCGTGCGTGACGAGATCGAGGCGCGTGGGCGGATGAAGCTGGCCGACGTACTCGATGCGCAGCAGGCCATTGTCGCGGTTGCCAAGCGGCTGGCAGCAGACGGCGCGTTGCATTTCGGCGCGGGCGGCGGGGACGATGATTATGTCTAGTTTGCCGCTAGCCGCGCTGGCCGAGGGTAAAGCGTTTGCGCTCGACCCCAGATTTCTAAGCGGGTCCGTGCCCGACCAGACCTCCGCACCCGGCGACGCTTGCGCGGTAGCGTGGGACGAAGGATTTGCGGCGGGCACGGCGCAGGCGCAAACCGATGCCGAAGCGCTCGCCGCGGGTCAAGCCGCAGCGTGCGGGCGGATCGAGCTGGCCTTGGCGCGGTGCGACACCGAGCAAACCGAGGTGCTGCGCCAGCGATTGTTCGCGGCGGTGGAAGCGCTGTGCGAGGCCAGCCTCGCCCCGTTGCGGCTTGACCAAGATGCGTTCGCCGCGCGGGTTCACCGCGCGGCCGCGATGCTCTCCCGCGCCGATGACGAGCGGGTTTTGCGGTTACATCCCGATGACATCGCACTTGTCACGGACCGATTGCCAGAGCGACTGGAAGTCCGCCCCGATCCCACGCTCGAACGCGGCGCGTTGCGGCTTGAGACGGGCAATGGCGGGGTTGAAGACGGCCCGGCGCATTGGCGCCGCGCGATTGCCGAGGCGCTCGCGCAATGTTGAAGCAATGCGAACCTTGGTTTGCCGAACTAGCCGCAGCGCAGATTGATCTAGCCCCCGGCCGCTATGGCTTGCTGACCGGGTGCGATGGCGGTTTGCTCGAAGTGTCGGGGCTGTCCGCCCCCATCGGCGCGCTGTGCCAGGTCGAGCATGGCCGCGATGCAGGGCTGACCGCCGAAGTGATCGGGTTTCGCAGCGGGCGCACGTTGCTGATGCTGCTCGGCGATACGGTGATGCTACGCCCCGGCGCCAAAGTCCGCGCCGAAGGCCGCCCGGGGATGCTGGGGGTGGGCGCTGCGTTTCTGGGCCGCGCGGTCGATGGCCAGGGCCAGCCGATCGATCAGGGCCCACCGCTCCATGCTGAGGCTCAATGGCCAGCCGGCGGGATCCGCGCTGCTTCGCTCGATCGCAGCGGCGTGCGCCAGCCGTTCGATTGCGGGGTGCGGGCGCTCAATGCACTGACCACGTTGGGGATCGGCCAGCGGATCGGTATCATGGCGGGCTCGGGCGTGGGCAAATCGGTCTTGCTCGATATGATCGCCAGCGGTGCCGAGGCCGAGATCGTGATCGTCGCGCTGATCGGAGAGCGCGCGCGCGAAGTGTCAGACTTTGTCGAGCGCCACATGACCGGAGCCAAGCGCGCGCATACCGCGGTGATCGCGGTACCGGCCGATCACGCCCCCAACTTGCGGCTGCGCGGGGCACTGCTGGCGACCAGCCTGGCTGAACATTTTCGCAGCCGCGGCCGCCGTGTGCTGCTGATCATGGACAGTCTGACCCGCGTTGCGCACGCCGCGCGCGAGATTGCGCTGCTGCTGGGAGAACCCGGCGCAGCGCGCGGATATCCGCCATCAGCCTTGGCCACGATCACCAAACTGGTCGAACGCGCGGGCAATTCGGCGCAGAGCGGCGGCTCCATCACCGGGCTGTATACCGTACTGGCCGATGGCGACAATCAGGACGATCCGGTGGTCGATACTGCGCGGTCGATCCTCGACGGGCATATCGTGCTCAGCCGCGAACTGGCGCAGCGGGGGCAATATCCAGCAGTCGACGTCGCTGCCTCGCTGAGCCGGGTAATGGCCGATGTGGCCAGTCCGGACCATGCCCGATTGGCGCGCGAATTCCGTGCGTTGACTGCCAGTTACGAAGCGAACCGCGATCTCGTGCTGATGGGGGCGTACCGTGCCGGGGCCGATCCGCAGCTTGACCGCGCCATTGCCATGCACACCGCACTGACCGAATTTTTACAGCAGGACGCGCGCAGCACAGTCGCGCTGGGCCCCAGTATATGCGCCTTGACCGCGCTGCTGCGCGATGCCGCCTGAAGTAATTCGCTTGCGCCGGCTGCAACGGCTCGAACAAGTCCGCGCGATCGCCAAACAGACCGCCGCGCACGATGCAGCGCAGGCCGAAGCCAGCTTGCAGCATCTGCGCGGGCTGGCCGAGCGCACTTGCCAATTGGCGCACGGCTATGATTTTCCGAACCGTGCGATCGACGGCTTGGCGCTGGGCCAGCTGCACGGATTTGTCGCGGGGCTACGCGCTATTTCCATCAATACCGCGCGCGATGCCGCGCAGGCGCAGACATTGGCCGATCGCAAACAGCACGAACTTGCCCACGCCGAACGCGCCCGCGCTGCCGTGCAGGATCGTGCTGAGGCCAGCGCACGCATTGTTGCGCAGCGGCTCGCCGAACCGATGCTGAATGCCCGCCGCGCGATTGGCACGGAGCTTGAATAGAGGTGGGTGAACCCCGCACGCGAGGAGCCGCTTGATGATACAATCCTTATTCACCGCCGCGCCAACATTGTCCGCCGTGGCCACCGGAACGCTCGCGCAAGCGCTCGGCGATGACTTGATAAAGGCGGATTTTGGGGATTTATTGCAGCAAACCGGCTTGGCTTCGGCCGGCACTGAAGCGCTCGTCGCCCCACCCGGGCTAATGCTGCCAGCCGGACCACAGACCGCGGCCGCGCTGGATGCAGCGGCCAGCCCCGGCAAGATTTTGCCGCCAGCGCTGCCGCCAGTTGCCGCTCA
>JANMCG010000008.1:0-3507 GCA_031361075.1 Novosphingobium sp.
TGGCAGCGGATCAAGGCATCGGGCCGCAATCCGGCGATGCTGGGGCGGCTACGCGCGCTGGCGCATTGGCGCGAGCTTGAGGCGCAGGACAAGAACATCCCCCGCGGCCGGATTGCGCGCGATGAAACCGTCGCCGATATCGCCAGCCACCCGCCCAAGAGCCAGGCCGATCTGGCCAAAGTGCGCGGGCTCTCGGCCGGGTGGAAGGACAACGAGATCGGGCGGCGGATGATGGCGGCAATCGACGCTGCAAGCCCGATGACCGATGCCGAGCTGCCGCCGCGCACTGCGCGCGGCGCGCCGCTGGGCAAGGAAGGCGCGCTGGTCGCCGATCTGCTCAAGCTGCTGCTCAAGATCCGCAGCCGCGAAATCGATGTCGCCGCGCGGCTGCTGGCACGTAGCGAAGACCTCGAACTGCTCGCCGCCGGGGTCCGCGAGCTGCCGCTGCTGCAAGGCTGGCGTTATGAACAGTTCGGCAAGGACGCGCTCGATCTAGTCGAAGGCAAGATGGCCTTCGCGGTGGTCAACGGCCGGCTCAAGATGACTCATGTCGACGATGCAGACGTGGCCGAAGCGGCCGCGAGCGATACGGCGCTGGATGATGCCGAACCGGAGAGTGAGCAAAAAGTCACTGATTGATAAATTCACACATTCTGCATAATTTCAACGGTTATCTACCTAATCGGCTGTCTACATAGACGAAAATCAGATTCGATATTGTCCAAATCGACCGGTCCGTATTCCCGGTTGATTAAATGGACAAATCGACATGACCAAGATTCTATTGTTCACGGCGGCAACTTTGCTTTCGGCAGGTCCTGCAATTGCGGGGACTGACAGTTCTTACTTGGGTCTCTATGGCGGCATCTCAGCAACATCCCCGCACTATGAAGAGCCGGGCGCGGTCGGCATGGAAAGCAATCCTTCGATGTTCGGCGCAGCAGTCGGAGTTTTCGCCGGGCATGATTTAAAGTCCAAAACCGTGCTTATCGGTGTCGAAGCGGATTTCGGTCTGCTTGACAATGATGCACCACACGATCCTTCGGGTGTTAATTGGTACACCGCGTACAAGTCCAAGTGGAACGCGCACGTGCGCGGGCGCGTGGGCGTTGCTGTTGATCGATCGACGAAGGTCTATCTCACTGGCGGCGTTGCAGCGCTACGCATGACTATCGACGATACCGACCCAAATTGGGGGATAGTAACCAAAACCCACTACGGCTGGTCGGCAGGCGCTGGTTTTGAACATCGTATTGGCCGCAAGCTCGGCATCCATGTAGATTATTTTCATGACGATTTCAAAGCACGCACAGGCAACATCGATTATCAGGGCGTGCCAACTTATGAAACGGGGACCGCCCCGACCAGCGACACTTTCCGCATCGGAATTGCCTATCGGTTCTGAATTGGCGATATCGGCAGGCTCGGTAACTTAGGAGCACCTGCCTTGGCGTGAGCCTTGCATCGTGCGATATTGCGCAACCATGTCCACCTACCTGCCCACGCTGAAACAGCTGCAATACCTCGTCGCGCTGCACGAGCATGGGCACTTCGGCCGCGCTGCTGACGCCAGTGTCGTCTCGCAATCGACCCTTTCTGCCGGGCTGCGCGATCTGGAGACGCTGCTGGGCGTGGTGCTGGTCGAGCGGACCAAGCGCGCGGTGCGGTTTACGCCGCTGGGCAACGCGGTGGTCGCCAAGGCGCACCGCTTGCTGCGTGAGGCCGAGGAACTGAGCGACATGGTCCGCACCGCCGGGCAGCCGCTGTCGGGCGAGCTGCGGATGAGCGTCATCCCCACGATCGCCCCGTTCCTGCTCCCGCGGATGCTGCCCCGGCTCCGGCGTGAACGCCCCGCGCTAAAGCTGTTTTTACGCGAAGAAACCAGCGCCGCGGCGATTGAATCGCTGCATCACGGGCGCAGCGACTGCGTGCTGCTGGCGCTGCCCTTCCCCACCGGCGAGGTCGAGAAGGAGACGATCGAACTCGACGCGCTGTACGTCGCCTTTCCCAAGGACGACCCGCGCGATCCCCCGGCCGAGATCGACCCGGCGTTGATCGACGAGCGGCGCTTGCTGCTGCTCGAGGATGGGCACTGCTTGAAAGAGCACGCGCTCGCCGCCTGCAACCGCCCCGAACTGCGCGCCTCAGCGACGATGATCGGCACGTCCTTGCACACCCTGGTGCAGATGGTCGACAATGGGCTGGGGCTCACCATGCTGCCCGAGATGGCGCTTGATGCAGGGATCTTGAACGGCACCAACGTGGTCGCGCGTCCGCTCAAAAGCGCCAACGCCAATCGCGAGATTGCTTTGGTGTGGCGCAAGAATTCACCCAGAGGGGA
This sequence comes from Novosphingobium sp., assembly GCA_031361075.1. Lineage (GTDB taxonomy): Bacteria > Pseudomonadota > Alphaproteobacteria > Sphingomonadales > Sphingomonadaceae > Novosphingobium. The sequence continues at coordinate 2,342 of JANMCG010000008.1, forward strand.
TGAGTTCAGGTTGCTCGCGGAGGAACTGCGGGCAGGTTAGCTGCCCGGCAGACGAGCCTTACTTCAGGCTTGCAGGAACCGTGCGATCGACGGGCCAGCCATTTTTGTAGATCGCCACGATCCGCCTTACGTCCGCAATGTTTTTGGTAGGATCGCCATCGACCAGCACCAGATCGCCACGCAATCCAGCTGCAATCCGGCCGCGGTCGTTGGCGCCATAGAATCTTGCAGGCGCGGCAGTTGCCGCGGTCAAAGCTTGATCGGGGCGAAGCCCTGCCTTGACCAGCATTTGAAGCTCCAAAAGCAGCGACACGCCGAAACCTGTTGTAGGATTGGGCGCATCGGTCCCCGCCAATATCGTGATCCCGGCCCGATGGGCGCGCCGCACGGTTTCAATCGCAACGACCTCCTCGCGCGGATCAGTTCGAATACCTAGGCCAAGCAGCATTTTCTGCATCGGCGAAAGATATGGTGCGATCAGCGGATCGGCGAGCAATCGTGCCGCTCCGCCACCACCACCGATCCCATCGTAAATGGCGAGCGTACCGATCAGCGCGACGTTTTTGCGGCGCATCGCGTCAAGCAATTCTCGATCGGCTGGATAATCCGCGAGCGAATGGGCCAATGCGTCCGCGTCCCCTCGCACTGCAACCTTCGCATATTCGAGCTGCTGTACATGCACGATGACCCGTAGCTTGCTCGCTTTTGCAGCTCGCATGACCTGGGCAAACCGGGGTAGTGAAAATGCAGGCAGTGAAGCCGGAAATCCCACCCGGGCGCCGTCATCCTCGATAACTTTCAGGTAATCGGCACCGTCGGCAATTCGTGCCGCGACAAATTTTTTCGGGTCATCGCGCGGACCCAGAACGGGAATCGGCGGCACCCCTTCCTGGCCATTGAACAGCTCTGAAGGATGCCCGCCCGGCGGCGTAATGCCAAAGCCCGATGACCACAAATCAGCTTCGGCGGGTGCGAGCGAAGCTTTGCCGATGTTGTCGCCGCGCGGCAGCTTCGTCGCGGTTGCCGAACGAATAAAGGTCAAACTCGCTGGTGACCCCGAAACGCAACGCGTCGGCCGCTCCTCCGGGGATTGTGTGAACGTGCGCGTCAATCAATCCGGGCAACAGCGTGCGCCCGGTTCCATCGACGAGCGAGATTCCTGCAAC
>JANMCG010000010.1:0-10664 GCA_031361075.1 Novosphingobium sp.
GTAGCCAAGTGACGTGCACACGAAGGCTGGCGTGCCGAAAATGAGCGCGAAAGTGGCCGGGTCGCGCGCGCGCAACGTGCTGGCCCACGAAAACACCGCGTAATAACCAAAACTGACCGACAGCCACTGCGGCTTGTTGCCGGTGAGTTTGATCATCAGCCATGCGAATGCAGCCAACCCGGCGGCCACCGCCAGGTTGGTAACCAGCGCTGCTGGTCCGCGCCGCCACGCATTGACCATGGTAAACGGCGGCACAATCCCGGCCAGATCCTGCCGGAATGTTGCAAACGGCTGCGGCGAGCTTTCGCGCACATCGCCGTCCATGATCCCGCGTTGCGGTTCGCGCAGGGTTGCAACCCACACCGCCATCAACAACCCAGGCAAGCCCACCGCCAGAAACGCAGCTTGCCAGCCGACCAGGCCCAGCGGCGGGTCGGCCGGAAAAGCCTGTGTCCAGGCTTGTTTGATCCAGGCCCCGATCAGCAGCGATACCCCTCCGCCCAGATACAGCCCCGACGAATAGATCGACAATGCTGTGGCGCGTTGACGTTTCGGGAAATGGTCGGAGATAAGCGAATATGCAGTCGGACTGGCAGTGGCTTCGCCCACCCCGACCCCCATCCGCGCCAGGGTCAGGGTCCAGCTATTGCTGGCAAAGCCGGACAACGCGGTCATCGCCGACCACAAGGCCAGACCGCCGCTAAGCAGCCGCACCCGGCTCCAGTTGTCCGCCAACCGGCCCAGCGGAATACCGAACAGTGCGTAGAATACGGCAAACGCAGCCCCGCCCAGAAAGCCCAGCTGGCTGTCAGTCAAATCAAGATCGCGTTTAATATCGACCGCGAGGATGCTGAGAATCTGCCGGTCAATGAAATTGAGGACGTAAACCAGCACCAAAATCAACAAAACGTACCAGCTGTACGAGCTTGCCCGCAGCGGCGGGCTCGCGCCCGTCTGACCTTCATTCATCACTACGCATCCTCTCACCCAAACTTGTACCTGACCGGATCGTCGAGCCCGGCCTTGGCAAATCCATCACGCCGCAAGCGGCAACTGTCGCACAGCCCGCAGGCCGAACCATCGCTCTGCGGGTCATAACATGACCAGCTCATGACTGGATCGAGCCCCAGCCGCTGCGCCTCGAGCGCAATCTCGGCCTTGCCCAGGAACTGCAGCGGCGCGTGGATCGTGAAGGTCTCACCCTCGGCGCCAGCTTTGGTGGCAATGCGCGCCAGATCGGCAAAGGCCGCAATGAATTCGGGACGGCAATCGGGATAGCCCGAATAATCGAGCGCGTTGACCCCGATGTAGACATCGCGCGCGCCTAGCGCTTCGGCCCAAGCAAGCGTCAGCGACAGAAACACCAGGTTACGCGCGGGCACATAAGTGATCGGAATATCGTCGCCCACGCCGTCTTTGGGCACGTCCAATTCATCGGTTAGTGCCGACCCGCCGAACTGACGCAAATCGAGCGGCAAAATCACGTGCCGCTGCGCCCCGACTGCAGCGGCAATAACTCGGGCAGCGTCAATTTCTCGGCGGTGGCGCTGGTTGTAGTCAATTGTCAGTGCGTGAACTGCAAACCCGGCTTCGCGCGCCAGACCGGCGCAAACCATCGAGTCGAGCCCGCCCGATAACAGCACGACAGCCGTGCGCGATCCAGGTGGTCCGGCTTGCATCCCAAAGGGCTAGCCGCTGGTCGCAGCCAAGGCAATGGCGCTAACTCCCGTCGCAATCTCCGGTCCGCCGCGCTTCGGCCGAAAATTCGAACGGCAAGCCATCGACGATGCCCTGGCTGTCGATTTGCACCAGCTGGTTGGTTTCGCGGCGCACCCGAGTGCGGCCATAGCCGCGCCCCTTGCAGATATATTGCACCACAACTTGCGCCGGCCCATCCTCTACCACGAAAGTTTCGCACAGTGCGCCGGGATGGCGCAACTGGATCCAGCTGCGGCTGCTCGCCGCGCACAGCCGCTGCGGCGCATTGCCAGCATGTTGGTGCAGCTCCCAATTGCCGCGTGCGAGCTGGTCGAGCATGGCGAGCGATGGACCGCCCCCAAACGCCGGCGCGCCCAGCGCGCACAACGCCGCCCCCACCCACAGCGACGCACGCATCTTGTATTCCGCCACGATCAAAGCCCCCGCTGAGCACCCGCCTCGTGTCCTGTGACGAGCGCACCAGCGAAACTTGTAACACAGCGCCAACTGGCGATGAACCGTGCATATTTGTCGCTAAGCCGAAGCCTTAGTCGACCAGTTCGAACACCTTTGAACAAAACGCACAGTCGATAACGATTTTCCCGGCCTCGTCGCGCATGTCCAATTGGTCGGCGGGCGGAAATCTGCCGATCACATCGGCGTAATGCTCCAGGCTGCAACGGCATCCGCGCACCAGTGGCAGACCTTGCTCGACCCGGACTTCATCTTCTTCGTGGAACAGACGCCAGACCAGCGCCTCGAGTGATAAGGCCGGATCGACCAGTTCGTCATGCCGGATCGATCCGGCCAGCGCTGCAACGTGGTCCCATTCGGGATGATCGAGCCGCACGTGAAGCCGTTCGCGGCCTTCTTCGCCCTCAGCCAAATGCTGCACCAGCAAGCCGCCCGCGACGCAGCCAGAGCCCGAAGCACGCACCGCAACCCTGATCAGCGTCGGGACTTGCTCGGATTGCGCAAAGTAGCTCTCACAAGCCTCGGCCAAAGTGCTCCCTTCGAGCGGGACGATGCCCTGATAGCGCTGGCGGGTGCTGGCCACATCGAAAGTGATTGCCAGATAACCTTTGCCGAACAAGGCGTAGAGCGAGGGGTTCGCGCCGAGCGCTGCCAGCCGTTCGGCGTCATGGCGGACATACCCGCGCAGTTCGCCCGAGCGGTAATCACAGACCAACAGATCGACAATTCCGCCTTCGGTCTGCGCTTGCATGGTCAGCTGGCCGTCGCCGTCTTTGAGCAGCGAGCCGATTAGCGCGGTTACCACCAGTGCTTCGGCCAGCAGATGGGTTATCGCGGGGGGGTAGGCATGCGCGGCCAGAATCGTTTCGAGCACCGGCCCGAGCCGCACCACCCGCCCGCGCGCATCGCGCCCGGGAATGGTGAAGTTTAGCAATCGATCGTTGCCAGTTTCGGGCAAGGCGACTGGACCGGGCGCGCTCACAGCTGGCCAAACACCCAGCGCAGCACGCTTTTTTGAGCGTGCAGGCGATTTTCGGCCTCATCCCACACCGCCGAGCGCGGCCCGTCGATCACCGCGCCGGTAACTTCTTCGCCGCGGTGTGCGGGCAGGCAATGCAGGAACAGCGCATCGCCGGCTGCACCGGCCAGAAGTGCGGGGTTGACTTGAAACGGTGTCATGGCGGCGATCCGGGCAGCGCTGTCGCTTTGCCCCATCGACACCCAGGTGTCAGTGACTACCACGCTAGCCCCGACGACCGCTTCGGCGGGATTACGGGTCAGCGTGATCCGCGCGCCGTGTTCGCGCGCGCGGTCAATGTACTGCGGGTCAGGATCGTATCCGGCTGGCACCGCAATTCGCACGTTGAATTTCAGCAGCCCGGCCGCCTCGACAATCGAGCTCAGCACGTTGTTGCCATCGCCGAGCCACGCCAGCTCGAGCCCGGGCAGCGCCTTCCCGTGTTCGACAATCGTCTGCAGATCAGCAACGATCTGGCACGGGTGTGAGCGGTCGGTCAGCCCGTTAATCACCGGAACCGTGGCGTAATGCGCCAGTTCTTCGATCTTGGCGTGATCGTCAGTGCGGATCATGATCGCATCGACCATCCGGCTGAGCACACGCGCGGTATCGGCAATCGTTTCGCCGCGCCCGAGCTGAGTAGTGCCCGCATCGAGCACCAACGCCGAGCCGCCCAGCTGGCGCATCGCCATGTCGAACGACACGCGGGTCCGGGTCGAGCTTTTTTCGAACACCATCGCCAGCACATGCCCGGCCAGCGGCGCGTCCGCATCGGCGCGGCCTGTGGGCCAGCCGGCGCGCGCCGTCTTGCGCGCCATCGCGTCGTTGATCATCGCCGCCAGCGCATCCGCCCCGGCGTCGCTCAAGTCGAGGAAGTGCCGGGTCATTGAACAGGCTCCGGGGGGGTGTAGCTGGCAGCACCGGCGGATAACTTGTCAAAAAACTCGTCGATATGGCTGTCGTCGATCACCAGCGGCGGGACCAGCCGTAGCGTGTTGTCGCCCGCCGCGACGGTCAGCAAGTGGTGATTGTCGCGCAAATGAGCGACGAACCCGCGAGCCTCGAACTTCATTTTCACGCCCAGCATCAGGCCCTTGCCGCGCACCAGTTCAAACAACTCGGGATAATTGCCGATGAACTGTTCGAGCCGGCCGCGCAGCCGTTCTGACTTGGCGCGCACCGCGGCGAGAAATTCGTCATTGGCGACCGCGTCAAGCACCGCTTCGCCCGCCGCCATCGCCAGCGGATTACCGCCGTACGTCGAACCGTGTGCCCCGACAATCATGCCGCGCGCGGCCTTCTGGGTGGCCAGGCAGGCCCCCAAGGGGAACCCGCCGCCGATGCCCTTGGCGGTGGCGAGAATATCGGGTTCGATGCCGTACTGCTCGTAAGCATACATCGTTCCGCTGCGCCCGACCCCGCATTGCACTTCATCGAGCACTAACATCAGATCGTGTTCGTCACACAGCCCGCGCAGCCCCAGCATGAAAGCGTCGGATGCCGGCCGAATTCCACCTTCGCCCTGCACCGGTTCGACCATGAAGCCCGCCGTATTGGGTCCGATCGCAGCCTTGGCAGCGGCAAGATCATCGAATGCGACATATTTGAATCCGGGCAGCAAGGGCATGAAGCCCTTGTGCATCTTCTCCTGGCTCGAGGCGCTGATCGTAGCCATCGTCCGTCCGTGGAAGGCATTGTTGAAAGTGATCAGTTCGAATTTGTGGTCATTGCCGGCCTGCTGGTGATACGCGCGCGCAGTCTTGATCGCGCACTCCATCGCCTCGGCGCCCGAATTGGTGAAAAACACCGTGTCGGCAAACGTCAGGTCGACCAGTCGTTGCGCCAGCCGCTCGCCTTGCGGGCTGCCGTACAGGTTTGACACGTGCATCAGCGTTGCAGCCTGTTGCTGAATCGCGCCGATCAGACCAGCGTGCGAATGGCCCAGAATATTGACCGCGATACCCGCTGCAAAATCGAGGTAGCGTGCCCCGTCTTCACCGATCAGATGGCAGTGATCGCCGCGCACCGGGCGAAACCCGCAACGCGGATAGACGGGCATGAGCGGGGTAATCGGCATTACGGTAATCCTTAGACAAGCTTGAACCGGAAACGACAAATGGCGGCTCCCCGATCTAAAAGATCAAGGGAACCGCCATTGCCGTACTCAAAAACTGTAGCATCCGTGCGATCATTCAATCGGCACGAACGGCTTGCTGATCAACCTTGGTGCGGCTGCAGGTTGACCGCCGAGTACTTCCCTCGTCGATCGACCTCGATGTCGAATTCAAGCCGGTCGCCCTCATTGAGGCTCGACATGCCGGAACGCTCCATTGCGCTGATGTGCACAAATGCGTCGGGCTGGCCGTCGTCGCGGGTGATGAAGCCGAAGCCCTTCATCCCGTTGAAGAACTTGACCGTTCCGGTTGCGCGCTCGCCAGTGAGTTCGCGCTGCGGCGCTTCCTTCTTTTCAACCGCAATCACATCGCCCACGGCTTCGAGATCGCTGGCCGACACTTTGCCGCCCCGATCCACCAGTGTGAACTTGACCTGCTGACCTTCGGCCAGACCGTCAAGCCCGGCGCGTTCGACTGCGCTGATGTGCACGAACACATCTTCGCCGCCCTGATCCTGCTGGATAAAGCCAAAGCCCTTGGCCGCGTTGAAAAACTTGACCACGCCGGTGCCTTCGCCAACGACTTGAGCCGGCATCCCGCCTGCGCCGCCGCCGCCGCCGCGCGGCGCGCCGCCGCCGAACCCGCCGCCGGGCCGTGAACCGCCGCCGCCACTGAAGCCGCCGCCACCGCCGCCGCTGTAACCGCCGCGTCCACCGCCGCCGCCGCCACCGCCGCTGTAGCGATCACCGCCACCGCCGCCGGAAAACCCGCCGCCGCGATCACTGCCGCCGCCACCGCCGCCTGAAAACGGATCCAAGCTGTCTTCGCCGAAACCGTCCCGCTTGTCGCGACCACGTCCGCGACGCCCTCTATCAAAACTCATAAAGTCGAACTTACCTTAATTTCGCCCCATCCAGACGGCCCGGTGCGCGGACGAATCACACCAGGCGACAGGGATTATAGCAACAAAATCGCTTCCTCTGCGCCTTTCAACTTAGGCCAAAATGAGTCCAATTGCGAACGGATTCAGCGGCACCCCTGCAAGGCGGTGCAACTGTGACATTTCTGCAAGTAAACTGGCCGCGTAACCGCTGGCTGCGTTGACCTATTCCTGCCAGCTGCGGCACGGTGCTTGCAAGTCTCGGCGCGGCTTGGCACAGCACCGCGATGGACATCGTTTCGCTTCTTTCCGACCCCTCGGCCTGGGCGGCATTGCTCACCTTGATCGCGCTCGAGCTGGTGCTCGGGATCGACAACCTGGTATTTATCGCAATTGTATCGAGCAAGCTGCCCGCCGCGCAGCAATCACGCGCGCGGCGGATCGGGCTGATTCTGGCGCTGGGGCTGCGGATTGTCTTGTTGCTGCTGATCGGCTGGATCGTCACGCTGCAGCAGCCGCTGTTCGACCTGGGGATTGCCGGCGCGCCGGGCAGCCACGGCGAACCTGCCTTCAACACGGCCTTTTCGGGGCGCGATCTGATCCTGATTGCTGGCGGCCTGTTCTTGCTGTGGAAAGCGACTAACGAAATTCATCATTCGATGGACCAGGAAGGCAATAGTGGCGAGCTGCTCGATCATGACAAGGGCATCGCTGAATTGAGCTTCAACGTCGCCATCGCGCAGATTATCGCGCTCGATCTGGTGTTTTCGGTCGATTCGATTCTCACCGCGGTGGGCATGACCGATCAGGTGCCGATCATGATCACCGCCGTCGTGGTGACCGTCGGACTGATGATGGTGGCCGCCGATCCGCTTGCGAAGTTCATCGAAAAGAACCCCACGCTGGTGATGCTGGCGCTGGCATTCCTGGTCATGATCGGAGTGGTGCTGATCGCCGACGGGTTCGGGGTGCATATCCCCAAGGGCTATATTTATATGGCAATGGCGTTTTCGGCGCTGGTCGAGGGGCTTAATATTGTCCAGCGCGGACGGCGGGCACGCGCCCGCGCGGCGCAGAACGGCAATGCGTGAGCCCGCTGTTTCGCCAGCTTACCCCGCGCGTTCACGCCAGCCCGCAAATCGGATTGGCTGAGGTTGCCGAAGCGGCGCGCGCCGGGTTCGGGCTGATCATCAACAATCGCCCTGAAGATGAAAGCGACGATCAGGTCCCGGGGGCCGAGATTGCCGCAGCGGCGACCGCCGCCGGGTTGGGCTATGTGGCGATCCCGGTCACGCACGCCGGATTTTCCGAAGCGCAAGTAAGCGCAATGGCCGCCGCGCTTGCCTCGACCGAGGCACCGATCCTGGCCTATTGCCGCTCGGGCACCCGCTCGACCTTGCTGTGGGCGCTGGCCGAGGCGAGCCGCGGTCACAGCCCGCACAGTCTGGCCGCTGCCGCCAATCAGGCGGGCTACGACCTGGGCCCGGTGCGCACCTTGCTTGATATGCTCGCGGCTCGCGGCGAATAGGATGGCGCTGCCGTTTCTGGCAATCCAGCTCGCTGCATCGATAGCCCTGATCCTTGGCGTGGCATGGCTGGTGCGGCGGATGGCGCTGGGCCGCGATGTGCGGCTGCGCGATGCCGATGAGGCGCGCGCCCTGGCCCGCGCTGCGCTGTGCGGGTTCGACCCGCGCGATCTGGCACTAGACAAGGCCGGTATTGGCGCGCTGCTGCGCGATGGCGCAGGCCGGGTCATGCTGCTGCGGCGGCATGGCGCGCAATTTTCCGCGCGGCTGCTTGATAGCCACGCCTTTGCGCAGCTTGACCGCAATTTCCTCACGATCGGCACCGGTGAACGCTACTTTGCCCCGGTCACGCTCGATCTGGGCGCGCAGGCGCAAGTCTGGGCGGCCAGTCTGCGGCGGCTTGAACGCTGACATGCCTAAACTCGGCCCGGTCGAATACGCCATTCCCGTGTTCATCATGGCCATCATCGCCGAATTGATCTGGGCCAAGCGGCGCCGTCCGCTGGCCTATGAACCGCGCGACACGCTGACCTCGCTTGCGCTTGGCACCGGCAGTACGGCGGTCGGCGGGTTGACTGCAGCGCTGGTCGTCGGCGCGCTGGTCTGGCTGTACCAGTTCCGCCTAACGACGATCGGCTGGGCATGGTGGGCCTGGGCGCTGTGCTTCGTGCTCGACGATTTCAATTATTACTGGGCGCACCGCACCGGGCACCGCGTCCGCTGGTTCTGGGCGAGCCACGTCAATCACCACTCGAGCCAGCACTACAACCTCTCGACCGCGCTGCGCCAGACCTGGACCGGGTTCTTCGCGCTGTCATTTGTGTTCCGGATCTGGCCCGCGTTCATTGGCTTCAGCCCGGCGATGCTGCTGACCTGCGGCGCGATCAACCTTATTTACCAGTTTTGGATTCACACCGAAGCGATCGGGCGGATGCCGCGCTGGTTCGAAGCGGTGATGAATACCCCCAGCCATCACCGCGTCCACCACGCAACTAATCCGCAATACCTTGACCGCAACTATGCCGGGGTGTTCATCGTGTGGGACAAGCTGTTCGGCAGTTATGCCGCCGAACGCAGCGACACCCGCATTCACTATGGCATCGTCAAACAACTCGGCAGTTTCAATCTGCTGTGGGTGGTGTTCCACGAATGGGCCGGAATAGCGCGCGATCTGCGGGCCGCACCGTGGCGGCACAAACTGGCTTATCTGTGGCGCGAGCCCGGCTGGAGCCACGACGGCAGCCGCGAAAGTTCGGCCGCAATCCGCGCGCGATGGGAGGCGCTGCCGGTTTCGCCACAACCACCCGCAGACGAGCTTGCGCCGATTTAATCGCGCGGTTAAACGGGCGCATGGATGAATTTGACATTATCGTAATCGGCGGCGGCAGCGCAGGCAGCGCGGCGGCCGGACGACTGGCGCAAGACGGACGGCGCAGCGTGTGCCTGATCGAAGCGGGCGGGACAAACGAACACGCCTTTACCCGCACCCCGGGGCTGCTGGCGCTGATGCCGGACAAAAGCATGTTCAAATACGATACCGAGCCGATGGCAGGCCTCGGCGGGCGGATCGGTTATCAACCGCGTGGCAAAGGCATGGGCGGATCAAGCGCGGTCAACGGCATGGTCTATATCCGTGGAAATCCGTGGGACTATGACAATTGGGCTGAGTTGGGCTGCACCGGGTGGAGCTGGGACGAGGTGCTGCCGGTGTTCAAACGGCAGGAAGACAACGCGCACGGGGCCGGCGCCTGGCACGGCCACGGCGGTCCATTGCACGTTAGCGACCAGATCTCGCCCAGCGCAGTGGGCGATGCTTTTGTCGAAGCAGCGAGCCGGCTGCAATTGCCGCGCAACGACGATTTTAACGGTGCCAGGCAAGAAGGCTTCGGGCGTTATCAGGTCACCCAGTACAATGGCGAACGGTGGAGCGCGGCGCGCGCGTTCATCGATCCGCTAGCGGGCCACAAAAACCTGAGCATCAAAACCGGGGCGTTGGTTGAAAAGATCGTGATCGACAACGGCCGTGCCACCGGGGTGCAGATCCGCGTCGGCGAGGCCAGCCAGACGCTGCGCGCGCGTGGCGGCGTGGTGCTGTGCGCAGGCGCGTTCGGCAGCCCGCAAATCCTGATGTTGTCGGGCATCGGCCCCGGCGCAGAATTGCAGCAGCACGGCATCGCGGCCAAGCTCGACAAGGCGGCAGTCGGTGCCGACCTGCAGGATCATTGCGACTATCTGGTCGGCTATGAACTCGACGACCTGTCGCTGTTCGGCGGCACGTTGCGCGGCATGTGGCAGCTGGCCAAGGCGTTTGTCGAACACCGCCGGTTCCGCACCGGGATGCTGACCACCAACTTTGCCGAAACCGGCGGCTTCGCCACGATCCGCGCGGACGCGCCCGCCCCAGATATCCAGTACCACTTCGTCCGCGCGATCATCCAGAACCACGGGCGCGACAAATTGAAGGTCCACGGCTTCTCACTCCACGCCTGCGTGCTGCGCCCTGAAAGCCGCGGCTGGGTGCGGCTCGCCAGCCCCGATCCGGCGGTGGCCCCGTCGATCAACCCCAACTTCCTGTCCGACGAACGCGACCTCCACCTGCTGCGCGACGGCGCGCGGCTGATGCACCGCATTGCTGCTACGCCGCCAATGTCGGACCTCGGCGCGCGCGAACGCAACCCGGTCGATTATGACAACGACGCAGCGCTCGAAGCGCGAATCCGCGAAGTGTCAGACACGATCTACCATCCGGTCGGGACCTGCCGGATGGGATCGGACGAGGCTGCGGTAGTCGATCCGACGCTCAAGGCACGCGGCATCGACGGGCTGTGGATCGCCGATGCGTCGATCATGCCGCGGCTGGTCTCGGGGAACACCAACGCCCCCTCGATCATGATTGGCGAACGCGCAGGCGACTTCGTCAAAGCCGCGCTTCAATGATTGCAGGCTAGCGCCTC
>JANMCG010000110.1:0-7874 GCA_031361075.1 Novosphingobium sp.
GGGCAGCCCTTGCGGATGATTCCGCGGCTGTGGGGGGTGCCGCCGCCGGGGATGCCGGTGGATGCGCGAAGTGGCGTGCTCAGCGTGCGTAACATCGCCAGTCCGTTCTGGATCGGCAACCTCAAGAACAGCGAATTCCGCTGCCTCGTCCCGGCGACAGCCTTCATGGAATGGGGCAAAGTGGATCCCGCCACTGGCAAGCGCCGCGCGCACTGGCTGGGCTGCACCGACCAGCCGCTGTTCGCCTTTGCCGGGGTGTGGAAGGACAGCGAGGTGCCCAGCTTTGCGCTGCTCAGTTGTGAACCAAATGCGGCGTTGCGCGGGGTCGGCCAAGCGGTGATGCCGGTGGTGCTGGCCGGCGGGAACGGGGCGTGGCAGACGTGGCTGACCGGCGGGTGGGACGCGGCAAGCAAGCTGCTGGCACCCTATTCGTCATCGCTGATGGCCGAGTGCAAACCTCGGCAAAACCCCTAAGCCGCGCTTCACTGCGCAGCCACCACCCGCGGCGTAATGCGGACAGCCTAACCACCAGGAGCTGGCCGATGGCGCGTGTGCTGCTTGCCGATGATGACGATCTGTTTGCCGATCTGGCGATCAATGCCTTGTTCGATCGCGGGTTCGTGGTCGGTCGGGTCGACGATGGCAAGAAAGTGCTCGAGGCGATGCGGTTTCGCGCGCCTGATGTGGTCATTCTTGATTGCAATATGCCCGAGCTCGACGGGATCAACGCGCTGCGGATCATCCGCAAGGACAAGCAGTTGTACAAAATCCCGGTGATGATTCTGACCGGGCGGCGCGGCGCGGCGAACGAAAATCTGGCCCGGTTCGACGGGGCGAACGATTACCTGAGCAAGCCGTGCGACTTCGACGATCTGGCGACCCGGCTGGGACATCTGCTCGCTAACCCGCATCTGGGGTATAATTTCGGCGAATGGCACAAGCCAGATCGTCAGGCGCGGCGCGCCCTGTAAGCGTAGCAGCTTGCGCGCTGGACATTAACCGCGCGATTAAACATACTGCGATCCGGCGGAGGGAGATCCCTCCGATCAGAGCGGTTCGTGCTTGCGCGCGAGCAGGAAGGATGCAGCAATCATGGCCAGCCTTGCCGAGCGCCGCGCGCTCAATCCGGTCGATGTCAGTGCCGATGCGCTGTATGTCGAGGACACCTGGCGCCAGCCTTTTGCACAATTGCGCGCAGATGCCCCGGTAAGTTGGCGCGCAGACAGTCCGTTCGGCGGCTATTGGTCGGTCGCCACGCACGATCTGGTGCTGGAAGTGGAGGTGCACCCCGAAATCTATTCATCGCGGTGGGATTTGGGCAATATCACCATCGCCGATGCCGTCGGGGGCAGCGAATTTCCCAACTTCATCGCGCAGGACGCACCGATTCACACGGCGCAGCGCAAGGTCATCGCCCCGGCCTTTTCGCCCAGCCAGATCATCAAACTCGAAGCGCAGGTCCGAACGCGCACGGCTGAACTGTTCGCCGAACTGCCACGCGGCGAAAGCTTCGACTGGGTCGACCGCGTCGCGCTGCCGCTGACGATGGGCATGCTGTGCATACTGTTCGATTTCCCGATGGCCGAGTGGCGCGATCTGAAGCGCTGGTCGGACTATGCCAGCAATGTTTCGGCGGAAAACCTCAACGAGGAATATCGCGCGGAATTTCTGGGGCAGATGGGCCAGATGCTCGCCCGGTTCGACCGCGAACTCGAAGCGCGCCGGGCGCTGCCGCCAAGCGACGATCTGCTCAGCCGGATGGTCCATTCCGAAGCGATGGGCAACATGGAGATGATGGAGCGGATTGCCAACATCGCGCTGCTGATCGTGGCCGGCAACGATACCACGCGCAATTCGATGTCGGCCCTGGTCGAGGTGTTTGACCGCTATCCCGAGCAACTGGAACTGTTGCGTGCCAAGCCTGCGCTGATACCCAACGCCGCGCAGGAAATCATTCGTTGGCAAAGCCCGGTAACGCATATGCGGCGCACTGCGCTCAGCGACAGCAAGCTGGGCGGGCAAACCATCAAAGCCGGCGAGAAAGTGGTGCTGTGGTATATCTCGGCTAACCGCGACGAGACGGTGTTCCCCGATGCCGAACACTTCGACGTCGCGCGCAGCAATGCCCGGCGGCATGTCGGGTTTGGCCACGGGGTCCACCGCTGTGTGGGTGCGCGGCTGGCCGAAGTGCAGCTGGCAGCGCTGATCGGTGAAATCGTCAATTCGGGCGCGGCACTGATTCCGCAAGGTGCGCCCACCCGGCTGGCCAGCCCGTTTCTGCACGGGTTCACCGCGATGCCGGTACAGTTGGTCGCCGCGAGCCACTAGCTCGGGCTGGCGCACTGTCGGGGAAATATTCAGGTTAGACCTGCCATGACGCCGTCCAGTGCTTGAAGCGGCGCGGCGAAAGGCGCTATATCGCCGCTGCAGCGCGCGTGCGAAAGCGGGCGCAAGTGCGCTGCGATGGGAGTTTTGACAATGACGGCGGCAAATTCAGGTTTTGGCAGCAACCAGCGGCGCGGGCGGGTGCTGCGGCATGCTCTGGCAGCGCTCGGCCTGATGACCTCGGCGATGGCGATGGCATCCAGCCAACCGGCCAATATCCTGCCACCCGCTGCGCCCAGTCCGGATACGAGCGCGACCCCGGCTGCCCCCGCGACCAATGCCGCGACCAATCCGGCGACCAATCCGGCTACTGCGCCAGTGCCTGGTCCAGTGCCCGGCATCACGCCCACGATCGTGCCAGAAGTGCCGATTGACGAGCCGGTCGCAAGCTGGTCGGCGAGCGATGCCAACGCGCTGCTTGCGATGATCGATGGCATCGCCGCAGATGGCTTGATCGCGGCCGACTATCAGCCGGGCAAATTGCGCGCCGCGATCGACGCGCGCGATAGCGCGGCGATCAACGCGCAAGCCAGTCGTTCGTTCGCGTGGCTGGCCGAAGATCTGCGCGATGGCCGCACGCGGTTCGACGCGCGGTTGCAATGGTTCGTGGTCGACACCGATATCGAGGCGAACCCAACCCGCGCACTGATGGCGCGCGCGCTCAAGGCGCACGATGTGGCCGGGGTGCTCGATGCGCTGCAGCCGACCGTGCCCGATTATGCCGAGCTCAAGAGTCTGCTCGCAGTCACTCCCAGCAAGGACAAGGCCAAGCGCAATTTGATCCGCATCAATATGGACCGCTGGCGCTGGCTCCCGCGTGAGCTGGGCAAGTATTACCTGCTGACAAATGTACCCGAGTTTCAATTGCGGCTGACGGTCGATAATTCGATCATCCGTTCGTACAAGACGATTGTCGGCAAAGTCGGCAAGACTGCCACGCCGCAGCTTGCCTCGGTCGTGCAGGGGGTGGTGTTCAACCCGACCTGGACCGTGCCGCAATCGATCGTCAAAGGCGAGGGGCTGGGGGCCAAGCTGATCGGTAACCCCGCTTCGGCGCTGCGTCAGGGCTATAAAGTGAGCAAGGCCAAAAACGGCATGATCACCGTGGTCCAACAACCCGGGCCAACCAATTCGCTCGGCATGATCAAGCTGGATATGCCCAACGAGCACGCGATCTATATCCACGATACCCCGGCGCGTGGGCTGTTTGGTCAAACGTATCGGGCGCTGAGCCACGGCTGCGTGCGCACCGAACGCGCGGCTGAGCTGGGCATCACGATGGCTATTTTGGGCGCGGGGATGAACTCCGATCAAGCGGTCGAAATCGTCAAGTCGGGCAAATATACCCGCGTGCCGATGACCAAAACCTTCCCGGTTTATGTAATGTACTTCACCATGGCGAGCGATATCGCCGGCAAGATGGGCACGTTCCCCGACCTATACAGCCGCGACGGGGCCGTGCTGGCTGCGTTTGCGGCACCGCGCCAGCCGTGGACCGGCCAGCGGCAAAGTACCGAAAAGGTCATCAAGCTCGATAATCCGCTATAGGGATTTTGATTAATCCGCGACCGTTCGTCCAGCGCTGGTCGAAGCAGCGGCCAATGTTTCATGCCGCCGTGCGCGGCAGAAAAATGCAACGACAATGGTTCGGCAAGTTCAGCACCAACGCGCGGGCAACTGTAACACCGCCGCATCCACTCTACGGAGCGGCGCAGCTTTTGATTTGCGCCGCTTCACCCGGCTGGAGCGTTGCGCCGGGCGGGAGCCATACGCCGATGCTGCGATCAGCCCGGCTGACACGAAGTTCGACCACCAGCCCACGCGCCGGGTCAGAATAATGATTTTCGCTCAGAAATGCCAAGGCCAGACCGCCCGGCTGATGCTTTAGCAGGCACAGTGCCAGATCGAGCGAGGGCCGCGCCGAGGCCAGCGCGAGCACTTTGGTCTTGCCTGCGGTCAAGTGATCTTCCTGCCACTGGCGATAGGCCCAGGGCGCCACCAGTGCGGTCAGCGCCAATCCGCCGACAGCGAGCAGGATCCGGCGCGAACGCGCCTGAGCCGCCGAAATCGGAACGGCAACGGTCAAGCGTCGCCAATCCGATCGGCGTACAACAGCCGCCCGCCCGACAAGTGCCACAGCGCCTCGTTGAACTGGCTGGGGCTCATCGCAAAACAGCCTTCGGACCGGCCAAGCTTGCCGAATTTGGCGATGTGATCGGCGGTGGCATAGCTGGCCGGGTGCATCACGATCGCACGTTCAAGCGCCGCCGAATTGTCACCGTCCATGCCCAGTAGCCGGATCGAAGTGCCATATTTGCCCGAATACCATTCGGCGGTCAGATACGATCCGCGCGAGGTCGCTTCGGATCCCTCGCGGTTGGAAAAGCTTTGCAGAAAGCCGCAGTGATCGGGGTCCGAACCGCGTCCGTGCGCCACCAGAAACGAGCGGATCGTGCCGTTCTCAAGGTTGGCAAAATGCAGGCGCGGCAGCGATGACGGCCGCGCAAAATCGGCCACACCGACAATGTCGCGGCGCCATAGTTTTGCCCCGGCCCGCTCAACCTCGCGCGCGGCCAAAGCCAGAATTTTGCGGTCATAAGTCGGATTGGGCACCGCGACGGTCGGCAGTGCCGGCGTGACTGGCAGGATCGGGGTGGCGGGCGCGATCGGGTCACCGAACAGCTGATCGAATTCGGTGCTCAACCTGGCGTCCTGTCCAAGCCGCGCCAGCGCGCGCCCCGGGGCGGACAGCGCTGCGCCGGCGGCCAAACCACTCAGAATCAGGTTTCGACGATTCATGCTGCCCACCATAGCGGGCGTGGATAACCAAGTGCTGAACGGCGCGCCAGCGGCAATCGCCCAAACCGCGCTATTCTGCGCCCGATCGAGCACGCGCGCCCATCTGGACAAGCGCCGCGCCGTCAAGCCGCATCACGGTCCACTCATCCATCGCCCGCGCGCCAAGTTTTTGATAAAAGCCGATTGCAGGCGCGTTCCAGTCAAGCACCGACCATTCGAGCCGGGCGCAGTCGCGCGCCACCGCGAGCGCGGCAAGATGCGCCAGCAGCGCTTTGCCCAACCCCGAACCGCGCGCAGCGGGCCGCACGAACAGATCTTCGAGGTAAATCCCCGGGCGGCCTTCAAATGTCGAGAAATTGTGGAAGAACAGCGCGAAGCCCTGCGCTGCGCCATCGATTTCCCCGATCGCGACTTCGGCATAGGGGCGCAGTCCGAACAGCTTTTCGCCCAGCACCGCCGGATCGAACCGCACCTCGCCCGCCAGTTTTTCGTATTCGGCCAGATCGCGGATTAGCTGTGCGATCAGCGGCAGGTCGGCAGGGGTGGCGGCGCGGATCGAACGGTTCATGGCTGCGCCCTTGGCATAAATCGCGGCCACAGCACACCCACCGCGAGCCCGGCCATGACTAACGCGAACGCTGCCAGCTTCCACGGTTGCACCGGCTCGCCCAGCGCTATTGCCGAAGCGCTGAGCCCGAACACCGGGACCAGCATTGACAGCGGCGCAACGCTGCTCGCCGGATGCCGCGCGAGCAGCCAGCCCCACACGCCGTATCCGAACATCGTGTTGCCCACCGCTTGCCACACCACCGCTGCCCAGGTGGCGCTATCGGCCGCGGCAATCCCGGCGCGCATTGCCGGCCAGCCTTCAAGCGCCAGCGCAAAGGCGAGCAGCGGCGGCACTGCAAACAGGCTCGACCAGATGACGTAGCCCAGCATATTGACGCTGCCCGCCGCCCGCGCGACCATATTGCCCCCGGCCCAGCTCGCCGCGGCGCACAGCACCAGAAGCAGCCCCAGCGGCGTCGCGCTGGCATCGGTGTGCAGTGCGATCAGCGCAATCCCGGCGCTGGCCAGCAGCAGGGCGCCGATCTGGTACCGGGCGACCCGCTCACCATTTAGCCACACCGCCAGCCCGATCGTGAAGAAAGCCTGCGCCTGCACGACCAGGCTGGCGAGGCCCGGGGTGATATCGGCGCGCATCGCAGTGAACAGAATGCCAAACTGCCCAGCGCCGATAAGCACACCGTAAGCTGCCAGATTGCGCCACGGCACCGCAGGACGCGGCACAAACAGCGCAAGTGGGAACCACGCGAGCGTGAACCGCAGCAGCGCGAGAGTGAGCGGCGGCAAGTGGATCAGCGCAAACTTGATGATCACGAAGTTGGAGCCCCACACCGCAGTGACGGCCAGCGCAAGCAGCAGGTGAAGCGGCGGCAGGCCGTGGCGATGGGCGGTCATAGCGGGCGCATTAATCGATTGCGCCCGGTTTGCGCAAACTATCTCAGTGCGAGCGGATCACCATCTTGTCGCCTTTGAGCTCAATCCCGCCAAGCTGGCGCAGCACCGACTGGCCGAGCAGATTTACGGTCAGGCCCTTGACCACCACCGCGTCGACTTCGTGCATTGTCTTGCCCGCAATCTCGATTTCATCGAGCGTGATCGGTGCGCCATAACCCACCCCCGAAGCGGTTTGCATCATCGGCTGGAACGAGCTTTCAAACACGTTGAGGCCAAGGGTCTGCGCTTCCTGTTCGGTCAGCGCGACCAGATCAGCCCCGGTATCGACCAGAAAATTGACCTGCGAGCCGTTGACCGCGACATCGAGATGAAATTGACCCGAGGCATCGCGCTGGAGCATCAACGCCTGCGCTTCGGTTTTGGCGACCGGCGCGCCAGTCGCTTCGGTCACCGGCACCGGCTGCGCGCGAGGCACCATGAACATCGCCGCCAGCCCCATCAGGCTGACCGCCACTAATGCTATGATATACAGCCGGACCATCGCTCCGCTATAACTGCACTAAGTTACCGAATGTTTAGGCTGCCGCCTTGCCGTGGGTCACGTCCATGCTCACCGACGCGCCGGCGTCGATTTCGGCGGCTTTGCGCTCGACCAGCCGGACGATGTGCCCGATCATATCGGCGTCGGCGACGTGGTGATCGGTCACCCCCGACAGGTAGACCATGTGTTTGCCGTTGCCGCCGCCGGTGATGCCGATGTCGGTTTCGCGCGCTTCGCCGGGGCCGTTGACCACACAGCCGAGCACCGAGAGCGACATCGGCGTCTTGATGTGGCTGAGCGCATCCTCGAGCGCCTGGACGGTACGGATCACGTCGAAGCCCTGCCGCGCGCAGCTCGGGCAAGAGACTACGCGCACGCCGCGGGTGCGCAGGCCCAGCGATTTGAGGATTTCGTAGCCGACCCGCACTTCTTCCTCGGGCTCGGCCGAAAGCGAGACGCGGATCGTGTCGCCGATCCCGGCCCACAAGAGATTGCCCAGGCCGATGCTCGATTTGACCGTGCCGCCGATCAGCCCGCCGGCCTCGGTGATCCCCAGATGCAACGGGCAATCGACTGTTTCGGCCAGCTGCATGTACGCTGCCACGGCAAGGAACACGTCGCTCGCCTTCACCGCGACCTTGTATTCGTGGAAATCGTGGTCCTGCAGCAGCTTGATGTGATCGAGCGC